>CANRMF010000008.1 GCA_947631665.1 uncultured Lachnospiraceae bacterium
GATTTAAGCCAAAATCCAGAATTAACATGGTTGGCTTGCTATTCTAACAGCCTGACAGAATTGGATTTAAGCCATAATCCGAAACTAACAGAATTGAATTGCTATGATAACAGCCTGACAGAATTGGATTTAAGTCAGAATACAAAATTAACAACCTTGTTTTGCGATGATAATGTAAACGTTATAGGGTATAATAGGTAGCCAACAAATCTATAAGAACAATAGTTAAATGTAGTGCAGGTTCTTATGCAGTAACGCAGATATGGCAAAATGGCGATGGCTAAATTCTTATAACGGAATAAATCCGAGAGAACTCGATAATGTTACTTGGTTTAAAATGAAGCAATAAAAGAACAGAAAGGAGGAACTATTTATGAATACTTGGTTAGTTATGGTAAATGCAACAAAGTATAATCTTTTTGGAGCGGTTCGCAAATATGGAGATGCAATCCCATGGTTTTTTGATGGAACAACAGGAGCAACAGTGGGAGATGAAGTTTTGTTTTATCTTACTCCTTCCAATCCGTCCGACAATGATGAGGGGTATGGAAAGGCTCTTTTGGGTTCGCTGTATAAGCGTGTTGCATTTAGAGGGGTTATCACAAAAGTTGGGGTTGATAAGAATAGCGAGGAAGCACAACGCGATGATGAGTTTTGGAGTACCAAACAATCAGATGATTATATGAAAAAGCATAATGAAATTGTTCTTATAAAAATAGAGCAGGCGCTTTATGACAAAAAATATGATAGTTCATTTTTTGACAAAGATATGTGGAAAGCAACAACAAAAACATTTGTTGTAAAAGTTCCGGAGGAAATTGCAAAAAAAATCAACTAAAAAGCACAGAGCAGAGGTCTTCTATATAGATGTAAATATATAGAAGACCTTTTTCTTTTTATTTGCATATTGTCTAAAGTCAGACTATAATAAAATCAATGATAGCCGGTTGATATAAGGAGTGCAGCTTTATGAAAAAAACAAAGAAAATTTTTGCAATAGTACTGGCAGTGATAATGTCAATATCGCTGCTGCCGGAAGCCGACGCCAGCGCGGCGTCAAAGAAAGTAAGACTGAATAAGGCGAAAGCAATGGTTTATGTTGGAAAGACCGTTACATTAAAATTGAAGAATGTAAAGAAACAGGTAAAGTGGAGTACGTCCAATAAAAAGGTGGCAATCGTTACGAAAAAGGGAAAAGTAAAAGGCAAAAAAGCGGGTAAGGCTACGATTACTGCAAAAGTTGGAAAGAAGAAATATACCTGTAAGATTACGGTAAAGAAAAGAGTGACGCCAAAACCAATGAAAGATACCGTAGTAAAGAATAAGAAAGATGTTCGGGCGTTGAAAAAAATTATTAAAGAACAGAGAAAACTTGGCGCAGAGATTAGTGAGGACATCAATTCAAATAGTTATGAATGGAAACAAACGAAGAAAAACGGCGAGAAACGGTTGGTAGGCATAGTTTGGCATGCAATGAATTTAAAGAACGAAATTTCTTTTGCAGATTTGGAAAAATTAACAAAGTTGGATTGTGCTGTAAACAACCTGAAAACTCTGGATATCAGTAAGAATACGGAATTAACGAACTTATACTGCCAAAATAACAGCCTGACAACGCTGGATTTAAGTCAAAACCCAAAATTAAAAGGCATATATTGCTATAATAACAGGCTGGCGACTTTGGATTTAAGCCATAATACAGAATTATTATTCCTGCGCTGTTACAATAATAGCCTGAAAACTTTAGACGCCAGCAAAAATCCGGCATTAGTATACTTAGATTGTAAGGGAAACGAACTGACAGATTTGAATGTAAGTCAGAACACAAAATTAGAAACTTTAGTCTGCAGTAGTAATAAACTGAAAACGTTGGATATCAGGCGGGCTGCAAAATTAAAAGAAATTTATTGCGATGATAATGAACTGTCAGATTTGGACGTAAGTGGAAATATAGAAATGGACATACTCATTTGCAGTTGGAACAGATTGACAAATTTAGATGTCAGCAGGAATACAAAACTGGAGCGGTTGAGCTGCGCCTATAACAATCTGATAGTTTTAGATCTCAGAAATTGTCCATTAGTTATCTTAGACTGTGATAACATAAATGTTATAGGACATTGATATTATTACGTGTTCAATTGAGCAGAAAAACAATGGTTTTCTATGCAGGGGGGGAGAGAAATGAAAAAAAGCAAAATTGCAATTTATTCCCGTAAATCAAAATTTACGGGAAAGGGAGAGAGTATCGAAAATCAGATTGAGTTATGCCACAGGTACATTGACGATACATATCCCGATATATCAGAAGCAGATATTGTGGTTTTTGAAGACGAGGGGTTTTCGGGAAAAAATACAGAACGTCCACAGTTTCAGAAAATGATGCAGATGGCAGAAGCTGGAGAGCTGAAAGCGATTGTCTGTTACCGGTTAGACCGTATCAGCCGTAATATCAGCGACTTTTCCCGACTGATTGAAAAATTAGAAGAAATGGAAATTGATTTTATTTCCATGAAAGAAAATTTCACACCGGACAATCCGATGGGAAAAGCCATGATGTATATTTGTTCCATTTTTGCGCAGTTAGAGCGTGAGACGATTGCAGAGCGGATACTGGACAATATGCACGAACTGGCAAAGACCGGCAGGTGGTTAGGTGGGACAACACCCACAGGATATCAAAGCGTGGAAATGACCGGCAGGATTGAGTTGGACGGAAAGACAAGGAAAATGCACAAGTTGGAAATCATCAAAGAGGAAGCGGATTTGGTTCGGCTGATTTTTCAAAAATTTCTTGAAACCGGTTCTTTAACAAAGGTGGACGAGTATTTACTCATGAACAATATCAAAACGAAAAATAACAGAAATTTTTCGCGATTTTCCATCAGAGGAATACTGGAAAATCCTGTTTACATGAGCGCGGATATGGAGGCTTGGGAGTATTTTGAAAATCAAGGGGTAGAGGTATTTGCGCCGAAAGAATGTTTTCATGGTAAATATGGGATTATGGCATACAACAAAACAAAGCAGAATACAGCCAAATCCCATGATACCAGAGCGATTACAGAGTGGATTATTGCAATCGGAAAACACAAACCGCTTGTCAGTGGAGCAGACTGGGTAAAGGCGCAAAGTCTGTTATCCCAAAACAAGTCCAAAACCTATCGGAAACCGAAAAGTGTCTATGCCCTGTTGTCGGGGCTTTTATATTGTGAAAACTGCGGTGCGTATATGCGCCCGAAAGTAAACAGACGGATTTTGGCGAATGGAGAAAAATCTTTCAGTTATTTGTGTGAAACAAAAGAGAAAACCCACAGACAGCATTGCGATATGAAAAATCCTAATGGAAATGAACTGGATAGGAAAGTCTGCAATGAAATCAGAAAGTTGGCCGGCGACAAATCAGAGTTCTTTCAGTATCTGGAGAACGCAAAAAAAATGATGGGGCAATTAGAAAATGGCAGCAGTACAGAATTGCAGATGTTAAAAAATAAAATCTGTCAGAATGATAAAAAGATAGAAGCGTTGGTCGATTCATTAACAAAAGCAGAGAACACGCCCTCTTATGATTACATCATCAAAGAGATAAACGAACTGCATAAGAAAAATGAACAACTGAAAAATACGCTGGCAGATTTGAATAGCCGGATACAGCAAAACAATCTTTCAGAAAATGAATTTGATATTTTAGAGTCCATACTGGTTCAGTTTTCAGAGAGTTTTGATTTAATGAGTTATGAAGAAAAGCGGAGAGCCCTGAGAGTTTTTATTGATAAAGTCACATGGGACGGCGAAAACGTACATATCTATTTATTCGGAGCAGACAGAAAAGAGAATGAAAAGGGAAGAAAGGGCAAAGAAGCCAAAGCGAGGGGATTGCAAATGAACTGTTGATGATGCTTCGGGGAGAAAAAAAGCGGAGTAAGGACGTCTATCTGGAAGAACCGATTGGGACGGATAAAGAAGGTAATACCATCAGTTTTATGGACGTTATTGAACATGATGAGATGGATATTTTAAGCCGAATGGAGCTGGAGGAGGATACGGTACGCGTCAGAGCCTATGTGGATACCCATCTGACGGACAGGGAACGGGAGATTATCAGAAAGCGTTACGGACTGGACGGAAAAAAGCCCATGACGCAGATTAAAGTCGGAAAAGAACTGGGGATTTCCCGAAGTTATGTCAGCCGGATTGAAAAAAAAGCTTTGGAAAAATTGAAAAAAGCCTTTGACAATTCATATAAAAAGTGATAAAAACCATATAGGGGACATTGCGAAAAATAGAAAACAGAGGGAAAGAGTATGGTTAGCAAAATAAACTGTATGACCATCACCGGAATTGATGTAGTTCCGGTTGTGGTAGAGACAGATGTATGTAACGGCCTGCCATCATTTGATATGGTAGGTCTTTTAGCGTCCGACATTAAAGAGTCGAGAGAGCGTGTCCGGACAGCAGTCAGAAATTCAGGGTATTTCATACCGCCCAAACGGATTACCATCAATTTTTCACCCGCCAATATAAGAAAAAACGGCACTTGTTTTGACGTTGCAGTCGCAGTGTCTATTCTCCATGCGCTGGGAATAATCCGGTGCGATTTGTCGGACAAGCTGTTTGTCGGGGAATTAAGCCTCAATGGAGGACTTGTAAAAATCAACGGGGCGCTGCCCATGATTTTACAGGCGGCGGCGATGGGGCTGCGCCGGTGTTTTGTTCCGGTGGAAAATCTGGGAGAATGTAGTTTTGTGCAGAATGTGGAAGTAATCGGCGTCAGAAATCTCAATGAAATTGTCATGATTTTGTCCGGAGGACATATATATTCAGAGAAGGTTTCCGTAAGCGCGCGGCCGCAGGAATTTTCATATGATTTTTCGGCAGTTAAGGGACAGGAACTTGCAAAAAAGGCGGCGGAGATTGCGGCGGCGGGAATGCACAACATGCTGATGGTCGGGCCGCCGGGCACAGGAAAGAGCCTGATTGCAAAGGCGATGCCGTCCATTATGCCGGATATGGGCAGTGACGAGCAGATTGAAGTGTCAAAGATTCAGAGCATTGCCGGAATTTTGCAGGGCGGTCTGGCAACGCAGAGACCGTTTCGCAGTCCGCATCATACTGCCACAGTGGCGGCGATGATTGGCGGAGGCATCAATCCGAAACCCGGCGAGGTTACGCTGGCAAACGGAGGGATTCTTTATATGGACGAGTTTCCGGAATTTTCCGGACGCGTTATTGAGACGTTAAGGCAGCCGATGGAGGAGGGCGAAATTCATATTTCGCGGACGGGAGGAGTTTACCGTTTTCCGGCGCGCTTTATGCTGCTGGCTTCCATGAATCCATGCAGATGTGGGTATTATCCCGACAGAAACCGATGCAGTTGTACCGAACGCGATGTCAAAAAATATATGGAGAAGGTCAGCGGGCCGGTGATGGACAGGATTGATTTGTGCGTTCATATGAATCCGGTAGGTTTCCATGAACTGCAAAAGGACGGCGCTGCTGAAAGCTCTGCGGCAATCCGCAAAAGAGTCAGCGCGGCGGTCAATATCCAGCGGAAGCGTTATCAGTCAGAGCCAATCCGCTTTAACAGTGAACTCTCAGGGGAAAGCCTGAAAAAATACTGTGTTCTGGGAAAAGAGGAAGAAGCGCTGGTCAGAAAAATTTATGAGATGTTTTCTTTGAGCGTGCGCGGTTACGAAAAACTGATTAAGGTTTCAAGAACGATTGCGGACTCGAAAGGCGGAAACGATATTACCGCGCAGGACATTACAGAGGCGCTGGCATTTAAAATACAAAGTTAAGGGGGGATACTATGAAGGAGTTTGAGTGGAACAAAAAAGAAAATCAATGGAATCGTGAAATTCGGGAGCGGTTGAAAAATCCGGATTTTTTAAAGGCGTTAAAAATGAACGAAATCAGGGTTGTTCAAAAAGGAGACAGGGATTATCCCCTGAAACTTATGCCTTACGAAAATAAACCGGAATTTCTGTTTTATAAGGGCGCTCTGCCTGACGCCGGTAAAGCTTCGGTTGCGATGGTGGGCGCAAGGGCGTGCTCGAATTACGGCAGAAGCATGGCAAAAAGCATTGCAAGGGAACTGTCTGCGGCAGGCGTACAGATTATCAGCGGCATGGCGAGAGGCATTGATACATACAGCCAGCTTGGAGCGCTTGAGGGCGGCACGCCGACGTTTGCAGTGATGGGCTGCGGCGTGGATATCTGTTATCCGACAGAAAATATCGGACTGTACAATGATATTATTACGCATGGCGGAGGGATTCTTTCCGAGTATCCGCCGGGCGTGCAGCCGAAGACATGGCATTTTCCAATGCGCAACCGTATTATCAGCGGATTGTCGGACAAGGTTGTGGTCATTGAGGCAAAGGAAAAGAGCGGAAGCCTGATTACGGTGGAATGGGCGCTTGAGCAGGGCAAGGACGTGATGGCGCTTCCGGGAAGAATCGGGGAAAAGTTAAGCGCAGGCTGCAACCGGCTGATTAAAACGGGAGCGGGCATTGTCACCTCGTCTGCGGATATTTTGGACGAACTTCATATGGAAAACATTCCGACGGAAAAGAAGGAGGTGCAGGTCGCAGAGGAATTCCGCCCGATTTACGAGGCGCTGGAGTTGCAGCCCAAGAGCCTTTATGAGATTATGGAGGCGGCGGACTGCGATTACGGAACTGCGCTTTCAATTCTTTTAAAACTGCAGTTGATGGGAATGATTGAGCAGCCGGTTGAAAATTATTATGTAAGGAAATAGTTGCAAAAATTTTTTTGTTGGTGTATAGTTTGGTGTGTTTCAGCATATACACACATAGCAGGGACACTTGGAACAAATTTTTTATAGGGAGAGTTTCATGGCAAAGTATTTAGTAATTGTGGAATCACCGGCGAAAGTGAAAACAATTAAAAAATTTTTAGGTTCAAATTATGAGGTGGTAGCTTCCAACGGACATGTTCGGGACTTGCCGAAAAGTTCGATGGGGATTGATTTTGAAAACGATTACGAGCCGAAATATATTACCATTCGCGGGAAAGGGGAAAAGCTGGCGCAACTGCGCCGTTGTGTGAAAAATGCCGATAAAGTATATCTGGCAACCGATCCCGACCGCGAGGGAGAAGCGATTTCGTGGCATTTACTGTTTGCGCTTAAACTGGATCCGAAGAAAACAGCGCGGATCAGTTTTAACGAAATCACCAAGCCGGCTGTCAAAGAGGCGCTCAAGCACCCGCGAAAAATTGATATGGGGCTGGTCGACGCGCAGCAGGCAAGGCGAGTCCTTGACCGTATGGTGGGATACAGCATCAGTCCGCTTTTGTGGCTGAAAATTAAGAGAGGACTGAGCGCGGGCAGAGTGCAGTCTGTGGCGCTGCGTATGCTTTGCGACAGGGAGGAAGAAATCAACGCATTTATTCCGAAAGAATACTGGGACATGGAAGCCGTCTTAAAATATAAAAACAAAGAGTTTCCGGTCAGCTTTTATGGAAACAAAAAAGCAAAGATTGAGATTACGGGAAAACCGCAGTTAGACGGCATTATCAATGAGATTAAAGACAGCGCTTTTCAGGTGGACAGCATTAAAAAAGGACAGAGGACAAGAAAAGCGCCGGTTCCTTTTACGACCAGTACCATGCAGCAGGAAGCGTCAAAAGCCTTAAATTTTTCAACGCAGAAGACTATGCGCGTGGCGCAGCAGCTTTATGAAGGCGTGGAGATTAAAGGGCGCGGCAGTATCGGTCTGATTACTTATCTGAGAACGGATTCCACGCGGGTATCCGAAACAGCGCAGGCGCAGGTCAAAGATTATATAGAAGAAACTTATGGTGCGGAATACTATTCCGGAGAGGCGGAAAACAGGAAAACCGGAAAGAAAATTCAGGACGCCCACGAGGCAATCCGGCCGACGGACGTATCGCTGACGCCTGAAAAAATAAAAGACCAGCTTCCGAGAGATTTATTCCGTCTGTACCAGTTAATCTGGAAACGGTTTGTGGCAAGCCGTATGGGCGCGGCAGTTTATGAAACGACCGCAGTAAAATTTTTGGCGGGGCAGTATTTATTCCATGCGTCAACTTCCAAACCGGAATTTGACGGCTTTATGAAAGTATATACCGAAGCGGACAGCGAAAAGGTCGTTACCAATCACACGCTCGCAAAACTGGAAAAGGGAGAGCAGTTGGAAGTCGTTGACTTTAAGGAAAATCAGCATTTCACCCAGCCTCCAGCCCATTTTACGGAAGCAGCGCTGGTAAAGGCAATGGAGGAACAGGGCATCGGACGTCCGAGCACCTATGCGCCGACCATTACGACGATTATCGGCAGAAGATATGTGACGAAGGAAAAGAAAAATCTGTACGTTACGGCTTTGGGAGAGGCTGTCAACAGTATTATGAAAACTGCTTTCAGCGTGATTGTGGATACGGACTTCACCGCAAATATGGAATCTCTGCTCGACGCTGTCGAGGAGGGCAGTATTGAGTGGAAGACGGTTATTCGCAATTTCTATCCGGATTTGGAAGCGTCTGTGCGGGACGCGGCGCAAAAACTGGAAAAGGTTCATATTGCAGACGAGGAGTCTGATGAAATCTGTGAGGAATGTGGCAGGCGTATGGTCATCAAATACGGCCCGCATGGAAAATTCCTTGCGTGTCCGGGATTTCCGGAATGTAAAAACACCAAACCGTATCTGGAAAAAATCGGTGTGCCATGTCCGAAATGCGGGAAGGAAGTAGTGCTCCGCATGACGAAGAAAGGAAGACGCTACTTCGGCTGTGAAGACAGCCCTGAATGTGATTTCATGTCATGGCAGAAACCGTCTACGGAGAAATGTCCGCAGTGCGGCGGCTATATGGTGGAGAAGGGAAATAAACTTGCGTGCGCTGATCCGTCATGCGGTTATGTCCGCGAAATCAAAGAGAAAGCAAAAACAGAATAAAAGCTGTACCGCGCAGGAAGCCATAAAAGCTGTATGACAGGAAACGGCTAAAAATCTGTGCGTCAGGAAACGGCTAAAATCTTTGCTAAAATCTGTGCGTCAGGAAACAGTTAAAATCTGTGCGTCAGGAAAACAGTTGCAAGCATATTTGTTTTGTGTTATGATATCTAAGTTGCATTAAACACATCTGTGGAGTTTTGGAACGGTGCCCATGCTCGGGGTTTTCTAAAACGCAGAAGCAGATGGAAGAATTTTTAAAAACCAAGGAGGTATTCAAATGAGCGTTATTTCAATGAAACAATTATTGGAAGCAGGTGTCCATTTCGGACATCAGACAAGAAGATGGAACCCTAAAATGGCAGAGTACATCTATACGGAGAGAAATGGTATTTATATCATTGACTTACAGAAATCCGTAGGAAAAGTAGATGAGGCGTACAAGGCAGTTTCCGATATTGCCGCAGAAGGCGGAACCATTCTTTTTGTAGGTACAAAGAAACAGGCGCAGGAAGCAGTTCAGTCTGAGGCTGAGAGATGCGGAATGTTCTATGTAAATGAGAGATGGCTGGGCGGTATGCTCACAAACTTCAAGACAATCCAGTCCAGAATTAAGCGGCTGAAGGACATTGAAAAAATGTCTGAGGACGGCACATTTGATGTCCTGCCAAAGAAAGAAGTCGTAAATTTAAAGAAGGAATGGGATAAGTTAGAGAAGAATCTTGGCGGTATCAAGGAAATGAAACGAATCCCTGACGCAATCTTTGTTGTTGATCCTAAGAAAGAAAAAATCTGTGTACAGGAAGCGCACGCTTTAGGTATTACCTTAATCGGTATTGCTGATACAAACTGTGATCCGGAAGAACTGGATTATGTAATTCCGGGAAATGACGATGCCATCAGAGCAGTAAAACTGATTGTTTCCAAGATGGCTGATGCAGTCATTGAAGCAAATCAGGGTGAAGAATACACAACAGAAGACGATACGGAAGAAACCGCAGAAGAAGCTGTTGAGGAGACAGTAGAAGCAGAAGCGTAAAAAGGATATGAGGAGGAAATCATTATGCAGATTACAGCAGCAATGGTAAAAGAGTTAAGAGAATTAACAGGTGCCGGCGTGATGGCATGTAAGAATGCTTTAGTTGAAACTGATGGAAATCAGGAAGAAGCGATTGAGATTTTAAGAAAGAAAGGCGAGGCTACCGCAGTAAAGAAATCCGGCAGAATCGCTGCAGAAGGTATTGTATATACGACTGTGCAGGAAGGTAAAGCCGCTATTGTCGAAGTTAATTCAGAGACGGACTTTGTGGCAAAGAATGAAAAGTTCCAGACATTTGTCGGCAACGTAGCAGAACAGATTGTAAATTCCAACGCATCTAATGTAGAAGAACTGCTGACAGAGCCTTGGGCAGCAGACACTTCCAAGACAGTGAAGGACGAGCTTGTTTCACAGATTGCAGTCATCGGTGAAAATATGAATATCAGAAGATTTGCAAAGATTGAAACAACAGGCGTGATTACGTCTTATATCCATGCAGGCGGAAAGATTGGCGTGCTGGTGGAAGCAGACGCTCCGGACACCGACGCAGTAAAGGAAGCGTTAAAGAACATCGCAATGCAGGTTGCGGCGTTAAATGCAAAATTCCTTTCCAGTGCGGACATTGATGATGATTACAAGAACCACGAGAAAGAGATTTTACTGGAGCAGATTAAGAATGATCCGAAAGAATCCCAGAAGCCGGAGAAGGTAATCGAAGGAATGATTCAGGGACGTCTGAACAAAGAGTTTAAAGAAATCTGCCTGTTAGAGCAGACTTATGTGAAGGCGGAAGACGGAAAGCAGTCTGTTGCAAAATATTTGGAGCAGGTGTCAAAGGAAGTTGGCGCTCCTGTTACTTTAAAACAGTTCATTCGTTTTGAAACCGGTGAAGGTCTTGAAAAGAAGGAAGAAGATTTTGCCGCAGAAGTTGCAGCACAGATGAAATAAATCATCAAAATATAAGAACTATTAAAAACGCTGGGAAATTGTATGTTTCCAGCGTTTTTTGCAATTTTAGAGGTATCATGAGTGACCAATTTTGATAGAAAAAGACAGGCAAAAAGTAGAATAACTATTACTAATCAATTAAAAAGATGGTCTTATCGTCTGTGTAATACGGCGTAATGATGTGGAAAAAGTAATCAGATGAAATTTGATGCCAATAGGTTGAATTTATCCTATAATTTGCGTATACTATAAGTACAAATGTTAGGAGGTATTTACAATGACAATTGATACAAATACAATGGTTTCCATTACAGAGGCAAATCAGAATTTTTCTAAAGTAGCAAGATTGGTTGATGAGCATGGTACAGCGGTTATACTAAAAAACAATGTTCCAAGATATCTTGTGGTTGATTTTAGCAGGGCTGAAGAAGATTCTGTTGCTTCCGATGAAGATATTTTAAAAATTTCAAAGAGACTGATAGCACAGAATAGAAAAGCGTATGAGGTGCTTGCCAAATGATAAAACTCACAAAAGAACAGGTGTTGATGTTGCATTCACAATTGATTGATGTTACCGGTGGCAGTGATGGAATTAGAGATGTGGGGTTACTTGAATCAGCATTGGAAAGTCCATTTCAGTCTTATGGTGGAGAGGAAATATATCCAAGCATTCAGGCAAAGGCAGCAAGGCTTTGTTATGGTTTAGTAGAAATTCCCTCAATGTACTATTTTTAGTATGTTTGAGGGATTTTTTTGGTTTCTAAATCCTAAATTTTGGTTTCGCCAAATCAGGTGATTTTTAATAAACGAGAGAATGTTTTGAAGAAGCATTGACTAAAAACAAAGATGGCATAAAAAAGTGCCATCTATTTCAATATAATGAAGACGTTCTAAGATAAAAAGTGTTATAATGAAGTTATCAAGATGCGCGGAATCAATGTGATAGTGAATCATTTATTTCAGTAGAAAATGAAAATATAAAAATATGAGGTAAGCAATATGAATTATACGATACCACCGAAAAAGATGATTATAATAAACATCTTAGACATTTTAAAACGCTACACTGATGAAAACCATAAACTGAGCCAGAAACAGATTGCGGATATATTAAAAAAAGAATACAACACTGTTGTGGAACGAAAGACAATCAAAAGAAACATCATGAATTTAATTGATTTTGGCTACGAAATAGAGTATACAGAGACCGTTCGTTATGTAAAAAACAAAGAAGGCGTAAAAGAAGAAAGTTCTATTTTGTCAGATTTTTATTTGAAAAGAGAATTTACGGATATTGAATTAAGACTTTTAATTGACAGTTTATTGTTTAACAGGTATTTACCGGCCAGACAATGCAAAGATATGATTGCAAAGATAGAAGGGCTTTCCAACGAATTCTTCAAGTCACGCGTTAAGCATATCCGGAATTTGCCGGACAATATGCCGCGAAATAATCAAATATTCTTTACATTGGACATACTAGATGAGGCTATCAGTAAAGATAGAAAAGTGGCATTTACCTATAATGAATATAGAACCGATAAAAAACTTCACCCAAGAAGAAGTGAACCGTACATTGTTAATCCATATCAAATGGTAGCAGTTAATGATAAATATTATTTAATCTGCAATGTGGATAAATATGATAATGTGGCTCATTTTCGGATAGACAGAATTACAGATATACAAATGCTTAAAGAAAAAGTTAAGCCGCAAAAGCAGGTGAAGGGTTTGGAAAATGGAATCGACCTTCCAAAGCATGTTATGGAACATATCTACATGTTCAGTGGTGAGAGCGTGCGTGTGAAGTTTAAAGCAAAAAAATACATATTAAGTGAAATTTTCGACTGGTTTGGTAAGGAAGTTCAGTTCATGGACGAAACAGACGATGAAGTGACCTGTTCCGTATATGTGAATGAGCAATCAATGCGAAAATGGGCATTACAATATGCTCTCCATATAAAAGTATTAAGTCCGAAAACATTAGCAGATGAGATCCGGAACGATTTAAAAACTGCAATACAGAACTACGAAGACACCAAGCGCATAGAGTTCTCAGTTTGAAATCAGGGGGGGGTATTGTTGTCGTTTCTTTAGTATTATGGCATACTTTGGATACAATAATTTATTCACGTTGGATATTATAATCCATAGAAAACAGCAGCGTCATAAAGAAGCAGAGTTGAAAAAATTATTGGTGTATGCAAAAATGTACGTTACAATATAATAAACAAAAGAAAAGAATCAGCCATAACATACAAAAGATATAATGTACAGAAAAGGAAAATATATTCTACTGTGCTTTTTTGCGAAGAAGTCTTTATTTTTGTTTGACCTATTTTCAATCTTGGTATCAAATTTTCTATACTGAGTATACAGGGAATGAGAACATTTTGGGATTTACAGCAAAATCAGGAAATCCAAGCTGATCCGCAATGGCAGGAAAAAATGCTGTAGATAGAAAAAAGAGTATCCGATATTAAAGAATATCAGGAGATTGCTTTTTTTCATCATCTAATATTAGAAAAGTCCCGAATAAAATAATGAACGGCAAAGCGTTCCTCTATCTCTGAACAAAGACAGGTTGAATTTATCCTATAATCTGCGTATACTATAAGCATAAATGCTAAGAGATATTCACAATGAAAATTTGTACGATGAACTCAAAACGAGGTAAGAATGAATGAATTATCATGTGCTCTGTGAGAAAAGAGATCAACTTAGCCGTATACGGACAGAGCTGCCGAAAGAGGCGCTGGAAAGTTTTGAAAAAAGTTTTGAAATTGAATATACCCACAACTCTACTGCCATTGAAGGAAACACTTTAAGTCTGGTACAGACGAAAGCTGTTCTTGAGGACGGCATTTCTGTCGGTGGAAAGACTTTAAGGGAAATTTATGAGGTAGTAAATCATGACAGGACATTTCAGTTTATCAAAAAATGTATTGGCGAGGGCAGGGAACTGAATGAAAATATCGTAAAGGATATCCATTCTCTGCTCATGGAAAATATTTTGTCCGGCGGGATTTATCGAAATGTAGAAGTTCGGATTACCGGTGCAAAACATAAGCCTCCTGTACCAAATGAAATGTTTGGGCAAATAAAAAATTTTTATGCTGATATGCAACATAGGGACAGGGAAAATGCGATTGAGTTTGCTGCATGGGCACACGCGGAGTTTGTAAAAATACACCCGTTTGTAGATGGCAATGGGCGCACGTCCCGTATGATTATGAATTACCGGTTAATGAGTGCAGGCTTCCTTCCGGTTTCCATTGCAAAGGAAAGCAGGCTGGAATATTTTGAGGCATTGGAAAACTACGCGGCAGATGGAGATTTGAAGCCTTTTGCTGAGATGATTGCTTTATTGGAAGAACAGCGACTTGATGAGTATCTTGGAATTGCGCGTCAGGATATTTGACTTGGCACATCACGCTAAAATTTCAAATCATGTAATACGGATATATAATTACCATTATTTCATTTTGCTGGAGGATTGATTGATGAAAAAGGTAAAAGCGACTGCGATAATCACAATTCTTTTTCTGTTATTCGGCATGTTATCTGTACAGCAGCCCGTAGAGGCGAAAGCAGGCGTCAGACTATCTGTAAAAAACAAGACGGTCACAGCCGGAAAAAGTTTTAAACTGAAAGTGAAAAATGCGGATAAAAAAGCGACTTATAAAGTCAGCAAAAAAGGAATTGTGAAACTTATCCAAAAGAAAAAACATTCCGTTACGGTGAAAGGTCTGAAAAAAGGGACTGTGAAAATCACCGTAAAAGTCGGAAAGAAAAAACTGACCTGCAAAGTAAAGGTTCTGGCAAAAAAGAAATCGAAGAAAACGGGTTCAGACAAATCGAATGTGCCGCCGGCTCCGTCTGCCTCAAATTCAGGGACAGCGACGACAGAGCCTCAGACAGAACCAAAGAAAGAAACTCCGACAGAAGAACCTCCGACGGTCTCTGGACAGCCGGAAGCTCCGTCTGAAAATGAGGGAAATCTAACTTATGCCGGCAGTGTTTCTCAGGAGATGTGCAAGGCGTCCTACTGGATTGCCAAAAGTACGAATCCCGACAAAGTGCTGTTATCAAAATCAGAAATTAAAAAATTAAATCAGGATATACTGGATACGCCAAATACCAATATGTATGATCTTGCAAATATGGATACGACGTTCAATGCCGTTTCTTTGCGGAACAGTCTGGCGCAGATGTCCACGCCTTCGGGCTGCAATTTTGCAAACGGTGTGCAAATGCCTGACAAAGAAGCATATTATGAGGCAATGCGCAAAAATATCATGGACGCTGATGTTTCCGAAAGTGATACTATCCGCTACGCGCTGTGTGTTAAGCGGGCAAATCATAAGTCATGGCCGACAAGCGACTGTATCGGCAACAGCGCTTCCGACACAGATGACGAGCTTCAGAGTTCTGCGGTCGTTGTCAATGAACCGGTTGTTGTAAAACTGATTACTGCAGATGGTAAATTCAGTTATGCAGTCAGTTCCAACTGCACAGGCTGGGTGGAAACGGAATGTCTTGCGTTCTGCGCATCAAAAGAAGAATGGCTTGAAGCATGGCAGAGCGAGGGAGAAGATTTTCTTGTGGTAACAACGGACAAAATAACGCTGGAACCGTCTTATATAGAATCCGCAACATCAAAGGTGGAGCTTTCATTGGGCTGCAGGCTCAATCTGGTTCCGAAATCCGAGATGCCGGACAGCATTGGTGAGCGGGGCACATGGAACAACTATGTCGTCTATCTGCCTACCAGAGATGAAAAGGGCAATTATGTGAAAAAACCGGCGTTGATTTCCCAGCATTACAGTGTCAGTATCGGGTATCTTCCGCTGACGGAAAGGAGCCTCTTAAATGTGGCGTTCTCATGTCTTGGAAACCGTTACGGCTGGGGAGGTATGCTGGAAAGTATGGATTGCTCCTTATACACGCGGAGCATCTATCGTTGCTGCGGTCTGGAACTGCCGCGCAACACAACATGGCAGACCGCAATTCCAACGCAGAACTATGATGTTTCTGCGATGAGCCGGACAGAGAAAAAAGAACTTTTGGATCAAATGCCGGCAGGAGCGCTTCTGATGTTTAACGGACATATTATGATGTATATTGGGAAAGATCATGGAAACTATTATGTTATCAGCGATTTGGGAACGGTTTATGATGAAGAAAATACATCGGACAGCCTGAAAAATATTTATTCCGTTGTCATTAACACACTAGATGTCCGACGTGGAGCAACAGCTCCGGACGGAAGCCGGACATGGCTGTCACATCTGATTTGGTTTATATGTCCATGGGCTGTAAAATAATTGAAGTTTCACATAAAAAAACTAACGACAGGATTGCCGTTAGTTTTTTTGTTGCATTAGTTTTTTTCACATTAGTCTTTTTTGTGGCGGCCTAACCAGTTGATGGCGCAGACTGCCAGAATGGAACTGCCCAGAGACAGGATTTCTTCATTGAATACTACGCATGGATTGTGCATAGGCTTTCCAAAGAGCGGGTTTTCATTACTTGTTCCCGCGCCTAGTAGCAGATACGCAATCGGTACCTGATAACTGAAGGAGGAAAAATCCTCACTGCCCATGCCGCCCTCCGGTAGCAGTACGACCTGTGAAGGATCGACAAGCTGCTTTACATATTCGCTCATTTCACGCACCATTTCATCATTATTGATGAGAGGAGGAGCGCTTGCCGTTTCCGAGAGCTGTGCCGTTCCGCCAAAAGCATGTGCAGTATTTTGTGCAATTTCTTCAATTCTTCTATAGACACGATCACCTGTTTCTTTATTCTTATATCGGATTGTGCCTTCCAGTACGACTTTTTCAGGAATAATGTTCGGTTTCTGGCCTCCGGAAAACTTCCCGATTGTAAGCACGCAGGGATCTTGGGCAGCCACCTCACGTGCAATAATTTCCTGTAAGGAAAGATAAATGTGAGCGGCAATATTGATAGGATCAATACCGGTTTCGGGCATTGCGCCATGACAGCCGGTACCTTGTACCTCAATTTTAAATAAAGTACAACCTGCCATAAAATGTCCCAGTCCACAGAGCACCATCTGGCTCGGCGTGCCGGAATTTACGTGCAGAGCCATCGCCGCATCGACTTTTGGCTGTTCTAAGACGCCTTCCCGAATGACCGACTTTGCGCCGGTGAACCCTTCTTCATCTTCCTGAAACAATAACTTCACTGTGCCCTGTAATTTGTCCCGATTCTGCTGTAACAGCTTCGCCGCGCCGAGAAGCATTGTTGTGTGCATATCGTGGCCGCACCCATGCATTGCCCCGTTTTGGCTTTTAAAATCAATGTCTGCCGCTTCCTGCACAGCCAGCGCGTCCATATCTGCCCGCAATAGAATCGTTTTACCGGAACCATTGCCCGCAATTTCTGCTGTTACGGAACTGTTGGCAATATCCTGTGGAATGTATCCGTATTCTTCAAGTTTTGCTTTGACAAAATCTCTGGTATGGGGCAGGTTAGTGCCCACCTCCGGATTTTGGTGCAGCTGCCTCCGGATTTCTACAAGCTCCGCCTGCATTTGTTTCGACTGTTGATAAATTTCCTGCATTTGTTTGATCTCCATCTGATTTTATATTGTTACCGTTTTTGGCGCGGTTTCTTGAATCAGATTATACTACATTACCGCTGAAAAAGGTAGAGGAATCGGTTCGGATATTGATTCCCTAAATTCAGCCATGAGACATTGAAAATATATTGACTTCGCATTGAGATATGCTATTGTTATAGTTGGAATGAAGTGTAATCGGGTGAAAGGACAGTTACATTTCAAGGGATAGCATAGCGCTATGAATTTCAAGAGAAAGGAAGATGATAGACAATGAAAAGAATTGGGAAACGGATACTGGCAGTGCTGATGCTGACGGTTCTGGTGGTAAACGGAGGAACTGTTACTACCGCAGTAAAAGCGGCTGAGCCGACGCAAAAAGAAATCGTGATTTTTCATACGAACGATATGCATGGGCACATGGACGAAGGTATCGGCATTGCAAGAGTAGCGGCGATGAAAAAATCGGTGGAAAATGCGCTGCTGTTAGACGGCGGTGACGCAATTCAGGGCGCTCCGATGGCAACCCTCAGCAGCGGAGAAGATGTTGTAGAGTTGATGAATCTGGCGGGCTACGATGCAGTTTGTACCGGCAATCACGAGTATGATTACGGGCAGGAGCAGCTTTTGAAAATCCGCAGCCTCGCAGATTATCCGATGCTTGCAGCCAATGTAAAAAAAGACGGAACAGCCTTTTTGCAGGGCGCATACAGCGGTGGAGAAAAAGAAGGAAACGGGCAGTATACCCTGTTGGAGAAAAATGGAGTGACTGTCGGCGTTTTCGGTCTGACGACGCAGGAAACCCGTACTTCCTCCAATCCGGCAGGACTGGTAGGAATTACGTTTGAAGATGAAATAGAAACTGCAGAAGAAATGATTGACGCTCTGGAAAAAGAAGGAGCAGATGTGATTATCTGTCTGGCGCATCTTGGGGATACCAATACCGTACCGCATACAGCCGAAGATTTGGCGAAAAACCTGACCGGCGCTTATGAAGGAAAACTCGATGCGATTATTGATGCGCACAGTCATACAATAGAAAACAAGGTAGTCAACGGCGTGCAGATCAGCCAGACCGGCACTGCGCTTGGAAATCTGGGAAAGATGACGATTACCTTTGATGAGGAAACCGGTGATGTCGGGATACAGGCGGAACTGATTTCGGAGTCTGAGTTTACGGCAGATACAGGAGCGTACAGGGATATTGTCCCTGACGCCGGAATCGAAGCGGCGCTGGCGGAAATTTCAGAAAAAAATCAGGAATTATTAAAGACGAGAATTGCGGATACGGCAGTGACGCTCTGGGGCGGAACGATTAACAATGTTGCCGAAGGACGCGTCACAGAGACCAATCTCGGAAATCTGGTAGCGGACAGTATGGTTGATGCGGCAGAAGACATTATCCGTAACGGAAATGTGGCAGAGGAATACAAGACGCTGCCGGTAGTTACTATGCAGAACGGCGGAGGAATCCGCGCGACGGTTCAGAAAGGTGCGATTACCAAAGGCGACATTATCAACGTTCTGCCATATGGAAACCTGATTTCCTTTAAGGTCGTTACGCCAAAACTGTTATATGATATTCTTGAAGTGGGCGTATCCGGAAACAGCGGACTGACGGCAGACGGACTGATGGCAGGAACGACTGCCAGCGGAGGATTTCCGCAAATCGGAGGAATGCGTTTTACTTATGATCCAAACAAGGAAACAGGTTCAAAAGTCAAAGCAGTTTATCTGGACGGCGAAACAGAGCCGTTGCAAAGAGATGATGAAAACCGTCAGATTATCTTTGGTTCTAACGATTTTCTGATTGCCGGTGGAAACGGTTATACAATGCTGGCAGATTTACCGCAGGTGGCAGAAGGCGGCGCTTTGGACATCATGCTGGAAAATACGATTTTGAAACGGACAAACAACGGAACAGAGCCGTTGAAAGTTCCTGTAAACGGCAACAGAATCGTAGTGGAGAGCGACGACTACACGCCGAAGAATTATACGGCGAGCGTACAGGTTTCTGATGAAAATGGCGCACCGGTACCGGAAAAAGAAATCCTCTATTATGTTGACGACGCATCAAATACGTTTAAGGGAACAACAGACGCAGACGGTTTGTTAAAGATAGAGAATTTAAGTGACGGAGCGCATACGATTGGAGCGGTTTCCGGAAACAGGGAAGCGTATGTATGCAGCTATACCGGCACAGGAATGATACTGACCTTTACAAAGGTTTATCCGCAGATTGACGTGGATTTAGATAAGCAGCAGGAATTGGAGCAGACCACAGAACCAACTTCAGCGCAGGAAACCACGACGGGCGTTTCTGAAACAGGTTCCACAACGGCGGCTGAAACAACGACTGCCCCTCCTACTCCTTCCACACAGGTTGAAAAACCGGCTAAGGCGAAAATTGTCAAGGTTCTTGGAAAGAAAAAATCTGCAAAGAAAATCAAAGTTACAGTTAAGAAAATCAAAGCGGACGGCTATCAGGTGGCAATTTATAAGACCAGAAAAAATGCCAAAAAGAATCAAAAGGCAATCGTTAAAAAACTGTTCCGGAAAACAAAGGTTACCGTTACTTCAAAGAAACTGAAAAATAAAAAGACGCTGTTTGTTAAGGTTCGCGCTTATAATCTTGACGGGAAAAATAAAAAATACGGCGCATGGTCTAAAATAAAAGTGGTAAAAAGAAAATAAAAATTGACAAAAAATTGACTTTTACGGGCGATAATGAAAGGACGAAACAGACGACGTAATCAATATTCATGGAGCTTGTGATGAAGTATAAGATTTTAATTGTTGACGACGAAAAAATGCTGACCGACCTGCTTTCGCAGCATTTCAGGGATAAAGGGTATCTTGCTTATGTGGCAAATGATGCTGACGGGGCATTGGAACAGTTAGATAAAAAACCCGATATTATCCTGCTCGATATCAATATGCCAAAGACCGACGGATTTTCTTTGTGCAAAAGCATAAGAAATCATGTTGTCTGCCCGATTTTATTTTTGACGGCGCGTATTACAGAGCAGGATAAAATCAATGGGCTGCGCATCGGCGGCGACGACTACATTACAAAGCCGTTCAGCCTGATGGAACTTACTGCGAGAGTAGAAGCGCATTTACGGCGGGATTTACGAAGCCATACAGAACCCGATATCGTTTCTTCCAAAGGACTGCTGATCAACCTGTCGGAGAGAACCGTTTTTTTCAACGGACAGGAAGCAGGGCTTTCCAAAAGGGAGTTTGACATTGTGGAATTTCTGATTGCAAACGCCAATCAGGTTTTTGACAAAGAACGCATCTATGAAGCGGTATGGGGATATGATGCGCTGGGAGACAGCAATGTCGTCAAGGAACATATCAGAAAAATCAGGGCAAAACTTTATAAAATCGCGGGAACGGAATATATTGAAACAGTGTGGGGCATAGGATATAAATGGAGCAAATAAAAAAAGAAGACAAACGCCCAAAGAAGTCGTCGTTAAGAAGATCCTTTATCTTTGCGGTGCTCTATACGGTCATGCTTGTGGTTATTTTATCCGGCGTCACTATCTGGGGCTGCCTGAAACTTCAAAAGTGGCTCCTGCCGGATTCCAATGAAGTCAATCTGAACGTGACAAAAACGTATGATGATGGTACGGAAACAAAAATGAGCATGATTATGGGGTTTGGAAAAGAGACCGAACAGGAGACCGAAACAAAGAAGGAACAGTCGGAAAAAGACGGGAAAAAAGCAGCGGACGGGGAGAAGTCGAAACAGGAAAAGAGCGATAAGCCGGAAGTCCGTCTGGTGGAAAATCAAAGCGGAGACTTTTCCGTCGTATTTGAAATCGGTTCGGGAGGAAAAACTGCAAGTGATAAAAAGCAGCCGGAAGAACCGAATGAAAAAAATATCCGATATTCCGTCGATAAAGTGGAAAACAGTTACGAGGCGCTGACGCCGAAAAGAAAAATGGCGTATACGGGCGCGTCTGTGGCGATGGTAGGATTGCCGTTACTGTATTCCGTCACCGGAATTTTGATTTGCGGATTTTGGTTTTACAAGAGAAAACTGAAAAAGCCGATTAAAATTTTAGCGGACGCGACGGAAAATATCGCGCGTCAGGATTTGGATTTCTCCGTAAAATATCACAGCGGAGATGAAATGGGTATGCTGTGCGCTTCCTTTGAAAAAATGAGGCAGGCGTTGTATGAAAATAACAGGGAACTCTGGAGAATGCTTGAGGAACGGAAAATGCTTCAGGCTTCAGTGGCGCACGATTTACGCAATCCGATTGCCATTATTGAAGGATACGCGCAGTATTTACAGCTCAATCTTCCAAAGGGAAGGCTGAAAGAAAAGGAACTCATGAATATTGTCGGAAATCTGTCTGATTCTGCCAAACGGCTGGAGGCTTATACGGATTCGATGCGGGACATCAGCCATCTGGAAGAAGTGGAAATCAAACCGGCAGACCTTGATTTACAGCCGGTATTGCAGGAAATGACAGACGACTTTTTCATGATTGCAAAGAAAAATCATATCCGGCTGCATGTGTTCAATCATGTTCTTTCTTGTAGGGCAAAAATCGACGCGCAAATCTTGTACCGGATTCTTGAAAATGTCTTTTTAAATGCAATCCGTTTTGCAAAAGAGACGGTTTCTCTGGAATATTTTTTAGAAGAACCGTTTTTGGTGGTTAAAGTACAAGACGACGGTTCGGGATTTCCGGACTCGGTATTAAAAGGCAAAAACCGTTATGTTCCGTCAATGAACCAATCGGACGGACATATGGGAATGGGACTGGTAATCAGCAATATTTTATGTAAAAAACATGGCGGGGAATTAAAAATAGAGAATGAAAAAAACGGCGGCGCAAGCGTCACCATAAAAATAAAAATGAAATCCAATTGAAAACAGTTTAGACTGCCTGACAAACGGGCAGTCTTTTTTTGACTGTGTTTTGACTTTTCCTGTTTAAGATTACAAAAAAAGGAGGAATCAGACAGATGAAAAAAGCAGTTTTGGCAATTGTTATATTTTGCATATCGGCAGGGCTTTTGGGGTGTGGGAACACGCAAAAAAGCCAGGTGGCAAAAGACGGGACATTGGCGGCGCCTTCAGAAAATGCAGGCGGGGAAAGTGAAAGCGCAGAAAGTAAGAAAAAGCAGGCGCTCAAAATGATTAGCGATGGAGAAACTTACTGCTCCAACGAGGACGGATATTATTATATTGATACGCATGACGGTGAGTTTGCATTAAAAAACAAAAAGACGGCGTACCACATCATGTATGTGGATTACGCCACAAGAAAGGAAGTTTTTTTGTGCAGTAACGCAGGCTGCAAACATAATACAGAGGAGTGTACGGCGGTGATTGCGGACGAATCCATGTCGGAATACAGTCTGTTTTGGCATCATGGAAAACTTTACCTCTTGGAAAGGGCTTATGATAACGAGGGAACGACTTCTTATACCACTTTTTCAGAGGAGTATTCTGATATCATTTCTGTTGATGCAGCAGAGAGCCCGCAGTTTTTATACTGCATGAATCCGGACGGTACGGACAGAAGGAAAGTACAGAAATTTGCCGAAGGGATTCAGATAGACAGTCATGTGATGGAAGACGGCAGCGGGCTTTACCTGATTGAAAAAAAGATTGAAATGCAGGGCTCTAAGGTGGAGTATGCGGCTGCAACAGAGAAAACGCTTGTAAGAATTGATGACGCTTCTGAGGAAAAAGAAACGGTCTGCGATTTGATGTTTGAAAAGCAGAAAAAGACCTCATGGAATGTGATGGGCTGTTTTGATTCCTGTCTGGTAATGGAAGCGTTTGTGGAGGAACGTCCGCTGTCGGAGGAGGAAGAAATCAAGGCGATGAAGGATTCCGATTATGACAGGGAATTGACAAAAAAGTCAAAAATGGAATACGCCGTCGTGGATATTACAACGGGGAAAAAGAAAAAAATCTGTTCTTTTTCCAACCGGAAGACAAACTCTTGCGCACAGGACGGACAGTTCTTATACGTCATTGTCGATGGAAATCCAAAAATCAAAAAAATTGATTTGGTCAGCGGAAAGGAAAGTGTTTTGGCAGAAATAGACGGCGCGGGATACTGTGAAATTTTTGATGGGAAATTACAGTGTTCTCCATGGAATGAAAACAGTAAGACGTGCTGGTTTGTCGATTTAAAGGGCGGAAAGGTAGAAAAGAAGACCTTGACTTTAAAGACAAAATCTTTAGGGTGGCCGTTGGAATTTCTGGCGGAAACAAAACAGGATTTTTTAGTCGTTTATGACTATCAGGCAAAAAAAGCAGAGCGCGATCCGAGGGATACCGGCGGCGACGGTTATACCATCGAACAGAACAAACTGGCGCTGATAAAAAAGGAAGATTACTACAATAATATCGCAGACTTTCAGCCGATTGACATGACAGGCTCCGGCAAAACGGAATAGAAAGGACAGGACAATGCTCGAACTTCAAAAAATTCAAAAAACATACAGAAATCAGACGGCGCTTGAACAGATATCCCTGACGCTTACGGAAGGGGTTTACGGACTGCTTGGGCCAAACGGCGCAGGGAAATCCACGCTGATGAACATTATCACCGGCAATTTAAAACCGGACAGCGGGCAGGTATTTTGGAATGGAAAAAATATTACGGAATTAAAAAAGGAATATCGCAGTCTTTTAGGGTATGCGCCGCAGCAGCAGGGACTTTATGAAACGTTTACCGGAAAAAGATTTTTAAATTATATGGGCGTATTAAAGGAAATTCCAAAAAAGGACATGAAAAGAGAAATTGAAAGAGTGGCGGAGTATGTCAATTTAGTACAAGTGCTGGAGCAGCCAATCAGAACCTATTCCGGCGGAATGAAGCAGAGGCTTTTAATTGCGCAGTCGATTATGGGAAACCCGAAACTGCTCGTTATGGACGAACCGACCGCCGGGCTCGATCCGAAGGAACGGATTAGAATTCGTGAAAAAATCAGGGAGCTGTCAGAGGGCAGAATTATTTTGATTGCGACGCACGTTGTCTCGGATATTGAGTCCATTGCAAAAGAGATTGTCATTTTAAAACAGGGAAATATGATTGCAAAAGATACGGTTTCGGCATTGTGTGAACACTGCGGCGGTGCAAAAGGGCTCGAAGACGTATATATGCAGGTTTTTCAGGGTGAGGAGTAAAAATGGGCAGAATGACATTTTGTGAATTATATAAAGTCTGGAGCAGAAAGTCGTTTTTGGTTTCCATCGTGGTAATTCTGACGGTCAATGTTTTTCTGTTATGGTATGTCAATCTCTCCGATGGAACAACGCCGGAGCTTTCTTCTTACAAAGCGCTTGAAAAAGACCTCCGGCCGTTATCCGAAAAGGAAAAATGCGCGTATCTGAAACAGCAGTATGATAAGATGCAGGGCATTCGTATTGTCCATGAAATCTTGATGAGCAGGGCGCTTGGAGGAGAGATGGGAAAGGCGCTCGAAGCGCAGAAAATGGAAGAATATTCCGATATCTATGAAAAATATTATAAGATGTTCCAAGAGGAAAGTTATCTGAAATACACGAAGTCGATGGAGCAGGAAGACGCGCTGATTTGCGAAGTATATGAAGAAATGTGCAGGGTTGCTTCGTTTCATGATGATATCAGAAATATTCAGCAGACGAGAAACAATCTAGGAGGCATTTCCGTTTTCTCCAAGGCAAAAGATGATTTTTCCGGACAAAATATTGAAAAGAGCGCAGAGGATTACAGCGGTTTGGAAAATGTCAAAACTGAATTTTATCCGTCCAAAGGCGTTACCACTGCAATGCAGAATGATATTTCCGATATTCTTCTCGTGTTATCTGTTTTACTTTTTGCAGGGTTTTTCATGTATGAGGAAAAAGAAAAGAGACTTTTTTACCTGATCAGGGCGACCGCAGGCGGGCGAATGAAATGTATCGCGGCAAAACTTTTGGCGCTGTTTTTTCACTGCATCGTCATTGCCGGACTGATATACGGAGAAAATCTGATTTTTTCTGCGGCCACAGCCGGTCTGGGAAATTTATTCCGGAGTATCCAATCCGTCGCGCCGCTGATGGAGAGCAATTTACATTTAAACCTGTTGGAGTACATCGCGCTTTCCATCGTGACAAAGGCAATGGCAGTTTTTGTTCTTGGCGCGTTTGTGACCTTCGTGACGGTTGTTTCAAGACAGGGCTTTGTCCCTTATCTTGCCGGCGGGATACTGATTGCAGCGGGAGTTTTTCTCTATGCTTATATTCCGGCTTATGCGTCGGTAAACTGGCTCAAATACTTAAATATCGCCGGGTTGTTGAAAACGGAAAATATTTACGGGGGATATCTGAATTTCAACTTGTTTGACCGGCCTGTATCGAGAATGGTTTTGTCGGTGGAGGCAATTCTTTTGTACGGATTTGCCGGAGTGTTTCTTTCCATTCTTTCCTTTGTGAAATGGGGAAAATTTGAAAATAAAAAAATCAGGCTTCAATGGCGCATTCAAATGAAGCCGCATACCAATTTGCTCAGGCACGAAAGTTATAAAATTTTTATCATGAATAAAGCGCTTCCAATCTTACTGATTTTTATGGCGTTATCCGGATACCGGAATCTGGCTTCCAAGTACACGCCTGCGCCGAAAGAAAACTATTATCAGAACATGATGTTAAAACTGGAGGGGAAACTGACGCCGGATAAGCAGGAAATGATTGCTGTGGAAAATCAGAGATACCGGAAGGCGTTTCAAAAGATAGAGAAGATTGACGAGATGGTTGCGTCGGGAAAACTGACGGAGGACGCCGGAGAAATGATGAAAGAGCCGTATTACAGCGAAGTGGCGTTTTATCCGCAGTTTCAACGCATCTTAAAGCAATATGATTTTGTGAAAAAGACGAATGGAAAATTCATATACGATACGGGATATCTGTATCTGTCCGGCGTGCTTGATACCGGTCTGCTGTCGGACTTTATGCTGATTACCGTCGGAATTATTCTTGCATTTAGTCATGTGATGACAATGGAACATCAGAGAAAAGCATGGCATTTAATCGCTGCGACGAAAAAAGGAAAGAAAAGCGTGATTGTCAGAAAACTGTCCGTATGCTTTTTTTGCGCGTTTCTTTTGGCGCTGACGACATGGATTGCCCGCATCATCAGTATTCAAAAAGATTACCCGCTGCATGGGCTATGGACTTCCCTGCAAAGTATTCCGTATTATATGGAGAGCCATCTTAATATTCCGGTTATCTGCTGGGTTTTTCTGTTGTTTCTTTCCGAAATCACAGCGGTACTTTTGGTAACGCTGGCGGTATTTTTACTCTCCCGACTGATGAAAAGCCAGCTTCAGGTCATTTTTACAGCCGTTTTGGTTCTGTTGGTTCCTTTGATAATACGGGCAATGGGGTTTGATTTTGCAAACCGATGTTCGCTGTTTGTACTTTATACAATGTTTCATATTGAATAAAGCACTGTAAAATGTTATATTGAAAATAGCAAATGTTCAGTGCTGTGAAACTGTATTGAAAAGTCAGGGAAACGGATTGATAAAATTTAATTGGATAGGAGGAATGTTATGAGGAAAAGTTTAAAGAAAAAGGGACTTGCGTTTTTGCTGAGCGGTATGCTTGCAGTATCCAATTTTTCAGGGATATCTGTATATGCCGCAGATGTGTCCGGTATTGCAGAGGGCGTCGCGGATAAGACGGCTCCGGTCATTACGGTCAAAGAAGCGGTGCAGGGACATGGACATGGAGACACTTACTGTGAGGCGCCGGTTGTCACTGTGACAGATGCAGAGAGCGCTTCGCTTAAAATTGAAACCGATATCGGCGGCACAAAAACGGAAACGGAATATCAGGAAAATACTGTTACGGTTCCAATCGAGGGAGAGTATGTGAGAGTAGAGATTACGGCGACAAACGACGCCGGACTTTCTGCAAAAGTCCGGTTTACAATTTCTCATACACTGGCAGGAAGACAGGGATTTACGGTTCCGGCCACCTGTACAGAACCGGAAAAGTATGTTGGCGTCATTCCTTGTAAATATTGCGACATTGCGGCTTCCCAGTGGGAAACGAAAAAAGGACAGCCTTTGGGACATAAACTGGGAGAACCGCAGCAGGGTGAGACCAGCGAAGGCGTTGCCTATACAAAGAAAGTCTGCGAAACCTGTGGCTTCGAGGAAATTACTTTTGAGGACATGAGTGGGCATGAACACACCTTTGAGACGGTGACGAACGCTCCGCAATGTACCAAAGAAGGTTCTGTTTATGAGCAGTGTACGGACTGCGGATATATTGACCAGAGTACTTATCAGACGATTAAGGTTACCGGACACCGTATGTCAGATTATCAGATTGTGAAACAGCCGGACTGCGGTACGGGAGAAAACGGACGTCAGGAGTCAAAATGTAAAAACGGGTGCGGTTATACATATGGGTTGGCAATTCTTCCGCGCCATACATGGACTGAACGGAAGGTGCGGAAAGAGCCGACCTGCACAGAGGCAGGAGAGTCCGCAGTGCAGTGTGAAACGTGCGGTACATGGGACGAAAACAGTGTTGTTACGATTGCAATGAAAGACCATCAGTGGATTGACCATGACCATAACTGTACCACGCCGATGCAGTGTTCGGAATGCAGCGTTGAAGATGTGACTTCACAAAGGGAGCACGCTCTGTCATATCACTCTGATGAAAACGGACATTGGCAGGAGTGTGAGAATGAAGGCTGCGATTACCGGACAGAGCAGACCGGTCATGAATTTCCGGCGCAGAGCCAGCCGGACTGTACGGGTTCTGCTACCTGCAATATCTGCGGTTATGTGAAATCCGGTAATGAAACCCACAATTTAGAATGGGTAATTACCCCGACAGAACATTATTCATACTGTAAGAACGAAGGCTGTACCTACCGTTCAGAGCCGGAAGCGCACGCAGGTACTTTTGATAACGACTGTGAAACGCCGACCTTATGTAATAAATGTGGTTATGCCTACGTTGCGGCAAAATCACATACTCCGTTTGGGCCATGGTACTGGAATAGCGAGGGACATTACAAACACTGCCGGTACTGCGCGCAGATTGTATTAACGCCGCATACTTTGGGGGAAGACGACGGGGACTGTACCACGCCGATTAAATGTTCTCACGCCCTCTGTGAGTATGTTATGGAGTCCGGACAGATTTTCCATGATTTTACCGGCGAATGGCTCAGCAGTGAAGAAGGGCATTATCATGAATGTCAGAACCCGAACTGTACTGTCAGAGATACCGTCCAGAAGCACAGCGGCGGTATGGCAAGCTGTATCTCAAAGGCGCTCTGCGATATTTGTGGAAATTATTACGGAGACGTCAATCCGTTAAATCATATGGGCGAACGGGAAGTCCGCGACTATAAAGAAGCTACGGAGTCAGAAATGGGATACACCGGCGATACCTATTGTCTGGACTGTGACACGATGATAGAGAAGGGCGAAGATATTCCATATAAACCGCATAATCATGTCTATGATGATACATGGAAAAATGACGGAACACATCATTGGAAAGAATGCACGAAATGTTTTGCCAGAAGCGACGATTATGCAGAGCATCAGTTTACGGAATGGGAGAGCAACGAAGCGGAGCATTTCAGAACGTGTCAGGTGTGTGGATATGTAGAAACGGCAGTTCATATACCGGAGGAAGATGACCATAATTGTGAAACGCCGCTGCGGTGCAGCGTATGTGAGAAAATTCTGGTAGAGGCGAAAACACACCATTTTGACGACGCACCGTACTGGGCAGGGGAAAGCGGTCACTATCAGCTCTGCCAGAACGGAAACTGTACCGGAAAAAGCGAGGAGCAGCCGCATACCGGAGGTACTGCAAACTGTTCTAATCCTGCGTCCTGCGAACTGTGTCATACAGAGTATGGAGAAAAAAATCCGGAATATCATGTCGGCGGGGAAGAAGTACTCGGATATAAGGCTGCAACGTTTGATACGCCGGGCTATACCGGAGATATTTACTGTCTCGGCTGTAGTCAGGTAAAAGCATACGGTCAGGAAATTCCTGCCGGAGAAAGAGAACATGATTTTGTGCAGGATTATGACGAATATCATCACTGGTATTCATGCAGCCGTTGTGGAGAGCGTCAGGAGGACTCCTACGAAGAACATCAGTATGATGAAACGGGTGAATGTACCGTATGCGGATATGCCGTATCTGTTACAGAACACACTCACCACTGGGACGACGGAAGTATTACTACCGAGCCGACCTGCGAAAGTATCGGAGTAAAAACCTATTATTGCAGCGAGTGTGGCGAGCGCAGATTAGAGGAACTTCCGAAAAAGGCTGAACATACATGGGATACGGGAAAGGTGACAAAAACGCCTACCTGCACACTGGCGGGTGAGAAAACCTATACCTGTACCGTCTGCAAAACAACGCGTACGGAAACAATTCCGGCAGCAGGTCACAAGTGGGGAGAATGGTATGTTGTCAAAGACGCCATTCACTCACAGTACAAATATAGAACCTGTTCTGTATGTAAAGCAGTAGAACAGCAGAATACCGGCACAGAATTTAATCCGACCATGAAACTTTCCGCCAAAAAACTGGTGATGCAGAAAGGACAGAAAACAAAAGTATTTCGGATTATTTCCATGACAAAAGGGGATTTTGTAAAATCCGTAAAATCTAAAAACAAGTCAGTTTTGAAAGTACAGAAGTTTACAAAGAGCGGCGCTGTGACACTAAAAGCGAAAAAGACCGGAAAAACGACGCTTGTCATTACCCTTGCAAGCGGAATGAAAAAGACGGTTAAAGTCCGCGTACAAAAGAAGAAAGTTAAGACCGCGAAAATAACGGTTGAGGCAAAGAAAGTCACATTGAAAAAGGGGAAAAAACTGAAACTGAAACCAAGTCTTTTCCCAATCACCTCACAGCAGAAAATCACTTTTAAGAGCGCAAATAAGAAAGTGGCAAAAGTAAGCGCGAAGGGTGTAGTTGTGGCAAAGAAAGCCGGAAAGACAAAGATTACAATCCGTTCCGGCGCAAAGAAAATTATTGTAAAGATTATAGTTAAAAAATAAAAAGAGGCTGTGAAAAGTCCCCGACTTGCAGAACCTGCATTCACATTAGTGAATGTGGGTTCTGTTTTTTGAAACATACACTTGCCATAGATTTTTCAAGCATTTACATGCAAAATTGGTTTGTTTTGCAAAAAATGTATGTAATTTATTTGTTCCCACCATGAAATCTTCAAAAATTTACATGCAGAATTGGTTTGTTTCACAAAAATGTATGTAATTTATTCGTATCCGCCAAGAAATTTCCAAGAATTTACATGCAAAATTGGTTTGTTTTGCAAAAAATGTATGTAATTTATTCGTATCCGCCATGAAATTTTCAAGAATTTACATGCAGAATTGGTTTGTTTTGCAAAAAATGTATGTAATTTATTCGTATCCGCCAAAAAAATTCCAAGAATTTACATGCAAAATTGGTTTGTTTTGCAAAAATGTATGTAATTCATTTGTATCCACCATGAATTTTCCAAGATTTTAGTGGTAGACATTTAGGACATATCAAAATAGATTGAATTCTTTTGAAGAAGATACAAAGCAGCAGGTAACAAGTTTTTCAATTCAATCGGGAATAAGATGAACAGCGAACTGTATGAGGTGATTTGTGTCAAAAAAAGAAAGACAATCCGACACATCATCAACCACGTCCTTCGATAATGAAATATCTTCTCGTGGAGCATCAGATTATCCTTCTGTAAAAAAGAGTTACGCAAGCTTCAGATGTACATGCCCCTGAGTCAGACGCCCGAAACGCACTTGCTTCTCCTCTTGAGAATAATATATCACAAATTCCGAAAATGACAATAGTAAATTTTTAAAAGCAGAAAAAATTGCTGACGACGGCAAATTCAGTGATGGTGACGAGAGCGGAGGACGACTTAAAGAATCAGGTCAATCTGCTCCGCCGGCAATTTAAAGAATTGGTTTGTTTCACAAAAAATGTATGTAATTTATTCGTACCCATTATATATTCCTCAAATTTTACAAATATATTTGACAACTTGACAAAACTTTTTCATTCTCACTGTTCCGAATGGTTGAAATGTAGTATAATTTGAAATAGAATGTGTAGATGTTATTATCGGAAGACTGGATAAGTTCAGGAGGGAAAATGCAGAAAATAACGGATTTACAGTTTGATGAAGAAAGGGCGCTGTACGGACTTCGGAATGCAGAAATCACGCATTGTACTTTTGCCGGTCTGGCAGATGGGGAGTCTGCCCTCAAAGAATGTGAAAATATTGTTGTGGCAGATAGTCTGTTTCACCTCAGATACCCGTTGTGGCATGTGCATCATGGAAAAATCAGAAACAGTATGATGTCGGATACCTGTCGGGCGGCTCTTTGGTATGATACAGATATTACCATTGAAAATAGTAAATTATATGGAATTAAAGCGCTTCGTGAATGTTCGGATATTCATTTAACGGGCAGTGATGTCATATCGCCTGAATTTCTATGGAGATGTCAGGGTGTGACCGTCAGGAATACGACGATGCAGTCGGAATATCCGTTCTTTGAATGTCGTGATGTCAAAATCAGTCAACTGAAGATGAAAGGAAAATATTCTTTTCAATATGTAGAAAACATGACGATAGAACATTCTGATCTTGATACTAAAGACGCCTTTTGGCACAGCAGAAATGTTACGGTTACGGACAGTGTAATTCGCGGAGAATACTTGGGCTGGTATTCGGAAAATTTAAAATTAGTCCGATGTAAAATTATAGGGACACAGCCATTGTGTTACTGTAAAAATTTGATTTTGGAAAACTGTACGATGGAGGACACAGACCTCTCCTTTGAGCGGAGTGAAGTGCGCGCTGTTGTTCATGGAACAATTATGGGAGTAAAAAATCCATTGTCAGGAACGATTATCGCAGATGATATTGGCGAAATTCTTTTGGAAGAAGAATATATCGATCCAAGTCTTACGGAAATTAAAGTAAATTCTAAATTGAAATAGAGCAGTTATTTGGCTAGGATAAGTTTAAGGAGATTTTTCATATGCGGCGCAAAGACAGAGAAATTACAGATTTTGAAGCGATACTCCAAATCATTGATGCGTGTGATATTATACGGCTTGGTCTTGCAGATGAAGACTTTCCCTATATTGTACCGATGAATTTTGCTTATACGGTACATGAGGGGCAGTTTGCGTTTTATGTGCATGGCGCTATGGCGGGAAGAAAATATGAACTGATGAGGAAAAACCGCAAGTGTTCTTTTGAAATGGATATACCACTGAAAATGGAATGTATTAAGGCGCGCAAAGACGTGACCATGCGTTACAGGTGCGTGATGGGAACGGCTGCAATTACATTTTTAGAGGGCGCTGAAAAGCAGAATGTGATAGACCATATTATTATGAACCGCTATGAGGAAACACGAAATTTTGATTATAACAGTCTGGCCGTCCCCAAAACCGCAGTGGTAAAACTGACGGTGCTGCAACTGACGGCGAAAGCAAATCTGCCTGAAAATGAAGCAAAGTAGGAGTGCGCAATACATATGATGAAAAACGGAAATTCAGACGCCCAGATTTTAGAGAAAATATGCAGACAATATGGATTGGGAACGCTCGCAGAACCACCGCGCGCGCTAACAGGCGGTCTGATGCATAAAATGTATTCGCTGTTCACCACAAAAGGAAAATATGCCGTCAAATTACTTAATCCCTATGTGATGCAGAGAGCAGACGCGATGGAAAATTTCCAGACTGCAGAACGGCTGGAACTGATTTTGGAAAATAATAAGCTGCCGATACTTCCTGCAATTTCTTTTGGAGAAAGAAAAATGCAGCAGACAGACGGGCGATATTTTTATTTATATCGGTGGTATGACGGAAAGGTCATCAGAGGAACGGACGTCAGGGAAAAACACTGCGCTAAAATAGGCAGTATTCTTGCCAAAATCCATGCGCTTGATTTTCGCGAGAATACATATCTGCCGGAGGAAATACACATTGATTTTAATGGATTTCTGCAACAGTTTTCCAAAAAGAACAAAGAGTTATACCGGTTACTTCGTGAAAATATAAATCTGCTTGTTGAAAGTCAGGAAAAAGGAAACGCAGCGCTAAAGAAAATGCCAAAAAGAGAAGCCATATGCCACAATGATATGGATTGTAAGAATGTGCTCTGGTTGGGCGATGAATGTCGTATTATTGATTTGGAGTGCCTGTCTTATTCGAGCCCTTATATGGAATTATATGAATTGGCATTATGTTGGTCGGGATATGAAGAATGTAATATAGATTATGAATTGTTCCGGTCGTTTATCTCATCTTATGCCAGAGCAGGCGGACAACTTCCAGACGATTGGGAGGTACTTTACGACTGCAATTTTGGCAGGCTGGAATGGCTTGAATACAATATGAAACGCGCTCTCGGAATAGACTGCTCAGATGAGGAAGTTGCCATCGGAATTTCAGAGGTGAAAGAAACCATTGCCCATGCGCGTTATTATGCTGAGGCAAAGAATCAGATATTAAATTGTCTGGAGCAGGGAAGCGCGAAAAGGATATGAGGAGCATGTTCCGTCAAAAGAGCCATTGTCATATGAGCGCATGAAGGTGTATTATGAATCTGTGAATAAAAAATATAACATTGGTTCAGTGGCAGGATTGAAAAAATATATATCGTATATGCTGAATAAAGAATAAAACATGGGAAACGGACGATGAAGAAATTTAAGAAACAAAAGAACGGTAAAAACGACCTTTCGGACAGACAGACGCTTGTATCAGAGATTGAAAATGAAAGTCTGCGTATGCTTGCGTACGCAGAGCAGACGCAAAAGAAGATGGCGGAAATATATCCGCAACTGCCAAATGAAGAAAACGCGGAAAAAATACAAAATTATGCAGATTCTCTGAAGCGGACGACAAAAAATCTGGCAAAGGCCTGTATGAAAATTTATAAGGCCGGTGACGAACTGAGCGCCCGCTCGAAGGATATGAAAATTCAAAAGAAATGGGAAAAAAGGCATGTTGCAATGCCGGCAAATACAGTGATTGACTTGTATGAGGACGGTACAAAACATTTTTTTGCCAAAGGGTTGAGCGCTTATAAATTGCTGCTGATTTTTTTTGCAGGCAGTTTTGTGGGCGTTGTGGTAGAAATGCTTTGGTGTCTTGCGCGGTACGGATATCTTGAAAGCCGGGCGGGACTGGTCTATGGCCCGTTTAATCCGCTTTATGGCGCGGGAGCAGTGCTGATGACTGTTTGCCTGTACCGGTTTCGGAATCATGGCGCATGGATTTCGTTTTTTGGAAGCATGTTGATTGGCGGCGGCGTGGAGTATTTCTGTTCGTGGGGACAGGAGTTTGTGTTCGGTTCGCGCTCATGGGATTACAGTGATATGCCGTTTAACATCAATGGACGGATTTGTCTGCTTTATACTTTTTTCTGGGGCTTTCTTGGAGTACTCTGGATTAAAAGAATTTATCCGCTTCTCTCAAAATGGATTTTAAAACTGCCAAACCGCATGGGAAAAATTATTACATGGATTATTGTAATTTTCTTTATTTTTGATATTGCAAGTTCAGGCATTGCGATGTTTCGGTGGACGCAGAGAATGGAGTGCATTGCGCCGGCTAATCGGTTCTGGGAATTTGTGGACGAGAGATTTCCCGATGAGAGAATGGAGCGGGTTTATGCGAATATGGAATTTTCAAAAGAGAAGTAGAGGTGCGATGCAATGAATGTATTTTTAGAACTCACGTTTATATTTTTTATCGGTTCTGTTTTTGGTTGGATTCTTGAAGTGTTTTTCCGGAGGTTTATATCCTCTGCAAATCCTGAGCGCAAGTGGATCAATCCCGGCTTTTGTACAGGGCCGTATCTGCCGATTTACGGTTCGGGACTTTGTATCATGTATCTGATTGCAAAACTGGAAACATGGAATTTGATGAGCAGTCCGGTATGGAACAAAATTGTTTTGTTCTTTGTTATGGCAGTCTGCATGACCGGAATTGAATATATCGCCGGTATTATCACTTTGAAAATCGGGAAAGTCCGTTTGTGGGATTATACGAAAGAGTGGGGAAACATACAGGGAATTATCTGTCCGAAGTTTTCCCTGATTTGGGCGTTGCTCGGCGCAGTTTACTATTTTCTCATACACCCGCATATTCTGGACGCGATTTACTGGCTGTCCCATAATCTGGCTTTTTCCTTTGTGATAGGAATGTTTTTCGGCGTGTTTATGATTGATGTTTCCCATTCTATGAGGATTATTTCAAAACTTAAACAGTACGCAGAGGAATATGATGTGATTGTGCGGTATGAAACTTTGAAAACAGATATCCGAAAGTATTATGAAGATACAAAGCAGAAGTATCGGTTTTTTCACCCGTTTCGGACAAACCGACCGCTGCATGAGCATTTGAAGGAATTATACGGAACGTTTGAACAGCGGATTCAGAAGGGAAGAACCGAAAGATAAAATGTCTTTTGACGGCCGGAAAGGCGAAAAGATACATAACGATAGCGAGGCAGACCGCATATGAAAATATTGATTTTATCCTGCGGTACAGGCGGCGGACATAATTCTGCCTGTATGGCGCTGAAAAAACAAATGGAAAATCGTGGACATGATGTTGAGACGCTAAATCCTTATATGCTGAAGGGCAGGCGTACTGCGTCAACGATAGACCGCGCGTATATTGCAATGGCGCAGAAAATTCCAAAGGCGTTTGGCGCTGTTTACAAACTGGGCGATTCCTACCGTCGTCTGCCGGTGGCGTCTCCCGTTTATTACTTAAACCGCTATATGGTTCCGGTAATGGAGCAGTATATTGCAGAAAATCATTTTGATGCGATACTGATGACGCATCTGTTTCCCGCTGAAATTCTGACAAATATGAAGCGGAAGGGAAAGAAAGTTCCGCCGACCTGTTTTGTGATGACTGATTACACCTGTATTCCTTTTACGGAAGAAACAGATTGCGATTATTACATTATTCCGGCGGAGGAATTAAAAGATGAGTTTATAAGCCGGGGACTTCCCGAAGATAAACTCTATCCGTTCGGCATACCCGTCCGGCAGCAGTTTTCCCAACAGAAAGACCGTACATTGGTGCGTCAGAAACTTGGTTTTTCGCCGGATAAAAAGTATATTCTCGTGGCGGGAGGCAGTATTGGCGCCGGACAGATTCCGCAGATTGTTTCCCTGCTCTTACGACATTACAGCAGGAATGATGTGGAAGTGATTGTTGTCTGCGGAAACAACCGGACTTTATATGAGCGCCTCAGCGCAGATTACGGCGAACAATGTACGCTGCTACAATACACTTCCAATATGGCGGATTATATGTGCGCGTGCGATTTGTTTTTATCAAAACCGGGAGGACTGTCTTCCACAGAAGCGGCAGTATGCGGGACTGCGCTGATTCATGTAACTCCGATACCGGGCTGCGAGACAAACAATATGCAGTTTTTTGAAAGGCATGGAATGTGCCTTGCAGTGACTTCGCCGAAAACGCAGTTAATATCCGCCTGCGACCAACTGATGGACGACAATGAAAGGCAAAAAATGTGCGACAGTCAGAAAAGGTGTATTTTGGCAGATGCGGCGCAGAATATCTGCAGCCTTGTAGAATCAGAATATGCAAAAAGAGCGGAATAAATTATTCGATAAGTCATTATAATCTTAATAAAACAAACGAATCGGGGAAATATGAAAAAACTGGTTGTACTTTTACTGATGGCTGCGATTTCGTTTGTCATTGTGGCAAACAGACAGAAATCGGAGACAACGCAAAAACCGAACACAACGGAAAATTCATCTTTTGCAGAATCGGACAGTAAGGATTACGAAAATCAATCCGACAGGGCAGATGGTTTGAAAAAATTGGAGGAATTGCCGGTTTACGAATATGAAACGAGAGAAATCCTTTTAAAAAATAAAGGGCAGAAGATTTATGGAGTTGCCTATATTCCAAAAACAGGAAAGGAAAAAGTGCCGTTAGTCATCAGTTCGCATGGACTTGGAGGAAGCTGGCGTTCCAATGCCGGTTATGCAGAACAGATGGCGCGTCATGGCATTGCCGTTTACTGTTTTGATTTTCGCGGCGGCGGAGGAAAGGACAGTGAAGGGCGCACTACCCAAATGTCCGTTATGACGGAAGTTTCAGATTTGGAAACTGTTTTGGAGGCGGCAAAAAACTGGGACTTTGCAGATGCAGGGAAAATAATCCTGTTGGGCGCAAGTCAGGGAGGTATTGTTTCTGCAATTGCCGCCGCAAGACATACGCAGGACGTTGCCGGACTGATTCTTCTTTATCCGGCATTTATGATTTCTGATTTGATTCATGAAGTTTACGATTCAATGAGTGAAGTGCCGAAAACTTTCCGTCTGCGGCAGTTTCTGATTGGGTATCCGTATGTGTCTGATATGTGGGATTATGATGTATACGGCGAAATTGGAAATTACAGGAAGAAAGTTCTTCTGCTGCAAGGGGATCAGGACGTTATTGTGCCGATGGATTACACAAAACGCGCGTCGGAAGTTTATTGCGATGCAGACTACTATGTGATTCAGGGTGCAGGGCATGGCTTTGGCGGTTCTGCATTCGAGCGGGCAAACAACTACATTTTCGACTATCTTCAGAAAATTGGAGCGATTAGTTGAAGTCATGATTTGAGCCTATTTATGAGGACAATTTTCCTGAGCATTGAATAAGTATGAGATTGATGTTATTATATGAAAAAAGAATATCCGAAAATTTATTTAAAAGATGATAGACGGATAGAGGAAAAATGACAGTACCATAACAACATTTGATGTTTTGTCTATCCGGATTAAGCGTATATATGGAAGGTGCAAAGAAAAAAGAAAGGTGAAGAATATGAAAAGAGAAAATACACTTTGGAGTGACAGAAAAAGAAATTTTTTGGGACTGCCATGGACGTTTACAAAATATTCGTTTGATGAAAGCCGACTGTTTATTGAAACAGGATTATTGACATCAAGGGAAGATGAAGTCAGACTTTACCGCATTACGGATTTAACTCTGACCAGAAATTTGTGGCAGAAAATTATCCGGACGGGAACAGTGCATTGTGATTCTGCTGATAAAACAATGAATGATTTTGAGATTAAAAATATCAGGGACGCTTACAATGTCAAAGAAAAGTTATCCGAACTGGTAGAGCAGGCCAGAAAAAATAATCGGGTTTATGCGCGGGAAAGCATGGATTATGATACATATGAAGATGACGATATTGATGAAGGTCACGAATAAAAATTAGTTTCGGTATTAAAAACTTATAGGGTATGTTTTTATATACGATGCCACACCAATGAAATAAATTGTTGGTGTGGCATTTTCATGTACGATTGAAACCGTCGGCAGGTATTAACAAAAATACCTCTAAAATATTATTTCAAAGGTACTTGTATGTAAAAATTTACTTGTCGTTGTAATGTGTGCCGCATTGGATAATTTCAAGACTATTCGCGTTGATTCTAAAGACGATTCTGTTTTTTTCATCAATTCTTACACTCCAATATCCTGCAAGATTTCCACTTAAAGGCTCTGGTTTCCCAATTCCATTATATCCGTTCCGGTCAATATCCTGTAAAAGTTTATTGATTCTTTTAAGCGTTTTTTTATCCCGTTTCTGCCATTCAAGATATTCTTCCCATGCTTTATCAGTCCAAAGTTTTCTCATTTCAATCAGCCTCTATTAAATCGTGTTCTTTTAACTGTGCTATGCCTGATTTCAAATCGGCAATTCTTTTTTCTAATTCTTCAATATTATCCCTGTTGTAAAAAGGATCTGCAGATATTTCAAATGGAATACGCCTTTCATTTCCAATTTTTACAAGAAAAATATTGATTGCTGCGCTCATGCTGATTCCCATATCTGCACACGCTTTTTCCGCTTTTGTTTTAACATTATCATCTACTCTAAAATTAACCTGTGCCATAAAATCGACTCCTTATCTTCTTTATCTGACTTTATTATAACATATGTAAAGCAATTTTCAAGTGTTCACTTTACATTTAATATCTTCTTTTTCTCATCAATATATTTATACCCATTTTTTATTCAATAATTACATAGAAAAGATATCAAAAAATAAATTGAAACCGTCGGCAGGTTCCTATTTGACAATCAAAAAAATACCGTTTATGCTTGAACCACACAGGACTGCAAATCAGTCAGACAAAGCGGCGGGAGAAAAAGCAATGCAGGGATTAGAATTATCAAAAAAATATTATGAGAACAATAAAGACGTTTTTGCGCAAAAGTTCCCACAGATTTATGGGCAGATGGCGTTCGGACTTGCGGGAGAGGGCTCGGAGTGTTTCGGATTTGATGATGAAATATCAAGAGACCATGATTTTGAACCGTCCTTCTGTATCTGGGTTCCGGAGGAAATCGAACAAAAATACGGCGCAGAAATTCAGAAAATATATGAGGCGCTGCCAAAGACCTTGGACACCGTAACTTTAAAACAAAGCAGCGCTTATGGGAAAAACCGCAGAGGCGTCTGTTCTATTGAAAAATTTTACCGCGATAAAACTGGCGGGGAAAAAGGCCCAAGGAGTCTGCAGGACTGGCTTTTTGTACCGGAATATACGCTGGCCGAAGCCGTCAATGGAGAAATTTTTTCCGATCTGTCCGGAAAATTTACGGAAATTCGTGAAAGCCTTTTAAGAGGTTATCCGGAAGATGTGCGTAAAAAGAAGATTGCGGCAAGGGCAGCCTATATGGCGCAGTCAGGGCAGTACAATTACAGACGGTGCCTTGCGCGCGGGGAAATGGGCGCCGCAAGACTTGCGCTTGATTTATTCGTGTCGCATACGATACAGATGATTTATCTGTTGAATAACCGCTATTGTCCGTATTACAAATGGATATTTCGGGGTATGAACCGGCTTTCACTGCTTGGAGAACTTTCAGAGGGACTGACTGCACTTTTATGCGCGCCGGATTCCGATGAAAATATCAAGGTAAAAATGGCGTTGATTGAGCAAATCTGCGGGCAGGTCATTTCCGAATTGAAAAAGCAGGGATTGTCTGATGAAAGCAGCGATTATCTGGAGCCTCACGCATTTGCAGTCATGCAGACGATAGAAGACGGCAACCTCAAAAAAATGCACGCAATGGCGGGCATTATGGCGTAAAATAAAAGGCATTGTATTTTATGAACCGTTTGTTTCATAAAAGCAATGCCTTTTAAAATAAGCTATCTCAAATCACTTCTATTTTGATAATATTGGTATTTCCGGACTTCCCGGTCAGACCGCCGGTGATGACAAGCTTGTCGTCTTTCTGCAGGTTGAGCGTATCTTTTGCCAGATTTTTTGCAGTGTAAAATAAAACGTCGGTGGATTCCAGCCGCTCGCACATCAATGGAGTAACGCCCCATGAAAGAGCAAGTTTCCGCCAGTTCTTTTTGTCGGTTGTTATGCCGAGAATATCAGACGGACAACGGAATCTGGAAATCATTCGTGCGGTAACGCCGGAAATCGTACATACTGCAATACATTTTGCGTGGATATCAATCGCCATGCTGCAGGTGGAGTGGGATACGGCGTCTACGGTGTTACGAATTTCAAAATCAGCATTTTTAAAACGCTTTTCATAGTGGATACTCTGTTCGGTGGTCTCAGCAATTTTTGACATCACCTCCAACGCCTGTACCGGATATTTTCCGGCTGCAGTTTCTCCGGAAAGCATAATTGCGCTTGTTCCGTCATAGACGGCGTTCGCTACATCAGAAATCTCTGCACGCGTAGGACGGATATTGTTAATCATGGATTCGAGCATTTCCGTTGCGGTAATGACACGTTTGCCAAGCATACGGCATTTGGTAATCAGTTTTTTCTGAATTGCCGGTAATTGTTCAAATGGAATTTCCACGCCCATATCTCCGCGCCCAATCATAATACCGTCCGCTTCTTCGCAAATAGCGTCAATGTTGTCAATGCCGGACTGATTTTCTATTTTCGCAATCAAATCCATGTCCGTTCCGCCATGGGAATAAATAAATTCCTTGACATCAATGATATCCTGTTTTTGAGAAACAAAGGAACAGGCGATAAAATCAACGTCATTTTGAATTCCGAACAACAAATCGTCCCGATCCTGTTCGCTTAAATATTCCTGATTTAAAATTTTATTCGGAAAACTCATGCTTTTTCTGTTTGAAAGAATTCCGCCGACGATGACCTCAGTAATAATTTCTGTCCCCTGAATCTGAGTCACAATAAATTCCATCAGACCATTATTTAATAAAATCCGGTCTCCGGGTTCTAAATCCTTGTGAAGGTTTTTATAGGAAACGGACACCTGACGCTCGTTTCCCGGAACGTCTTTCGTGTTAAAAATAAAGGACGCTCCTTCTTTGAGTGTTACCGACCCGTTTTCAAATGTTTTAATCCGATATTCCGGCCCTTTTGTGTCTAACATAATTGCCACCGGAAGATTTAATTCGGAACGTACCTTTTTAATCAGGTCGATTTTTTCCTGATGTTCCTCGTGAGTGCCATGGGAGAAATTTAATCTTGCCACATTCATGCCGGCAAGACACATTTTGCGGATTGTCTGTTCGGTACTGCTTGCAGGACCGATGGTACACACGATTTTCGTTTTTCTCATAATCAACTCCATTCCGCCGCCCTGAGCCGGACGGCTGGTGCTCTTTCTTTATTTCATCAATCATTATCATTAGAAAATGTTACCTATTACATTTTACACCAAAAAAAATATTTCACAATAGAAATTTTTCAAATCCGGTGAAAAGTTCAATGCCGCATCGAAAGGTAAATTCCATACGGATTTTCTAAATCCGTTGATAGTCTGTCTTTATTTTTCCCCCAAGATATGGTATTCTATTTCTAATAAAAAAATTGTCCATTGAAAGGCTCTTTTTGAAAGAGATGGTACGCGAGATGAGGAGAGTATTACTGAAACTGAGCGGAGAGGCGCTGGCCGGAGAAAAGAAGACGGGATTCGATGAGGATACCTGCGTGGCAGTGGCGCGTCAGGTAAAAAAAATCACAGAGCAGGGCGTTCAGGTCGCAGTTGTAATCGGTGGCGGCAACTTCTGGAGAGGCAGGACGAGTAACAAAATCGATCGTGTAAAAGCCGATGGCATCGGTATGCTGGCAACGATTATGAACTGCATGTATGTGTCCGAAATCTTTCAGACAGAGGGCATGGAAACCAATATTTATACGCCGTTTGCCTGCGGTACATGGACCAGCCAGTTTTCCAAAAAAGAAGCGGTGGCGGATTTGAATGCAGGGAAGGTGGTTTTCTTTGCAGGCGGTACGGGACACCCGTATTTTTCTACCGATATGTGTATGGTGCTCCGCGCGATTGAAATTGAAGCGGACTGTATTCTGGGCGCCAAGGCTGTCGACGGCGTTTACGACAGCGATCCGGCAAAAAATCCGGCGGCGCGCAAATATGACGAACTTCCTATCAGCAGGATTGTTGACGAGCGTCTGGGCGTCATTGATTTGGCGGCGAGCGTTCTGGCAATGGAAAATAAAATGCCGATGGTGCTGTTTGGCTTGAACGAGCCGGAGAGTATTGAACGGGCGGCATTTGGAGAAAAAATCGGAACGAAAATTACAGTAGATGCGTAAGCGCTTGAGGGCTGTGATTGATATAACATGAAAAGAACAAAGAAAAGGAGAATATCATGGAAGAATTGATGATGACTTATGAAGGAAAAATGGAAAAATCTTTAAATAATCTGTATGAGGAATTTTCCAGTATTCGGGCGGGGAGAGCAAATCCGCATATTTTAGATAAGATTAAGGTAGATTATTACGGAGCACCGACGCCATTGCAGCAGGTAGGAAATATTTCTGTTCCGGAGGCGAGAATGATTTGTATCCAGCCATGGGACGCTTCTCTGCTCAAAGAAATTGAAAAGGCGATCAACACTTCTGATATTGGAATCAATCCTACAAATGACGGAAAAGTAATCCGTCTGGTATTTCCGGAGCTGACGGAGGAGCGCAGAAAAGAACTGGTAAAGGATATTAAGAAAAAAGGAGAGCAGGCAAAAGTGGCTGTCCGCAATATCCGCAGGGACGCCAATGAAGCAGTAAAGAAAAAAGGAAAAGCGGACGGCATTTCTGAAGATGAAATCAAGGAATATCAGGACGACGTTCAAAAATCCACAGATGAGTATATCAAAAAAATTGACAAAGCTGTGGCGGATAAATCCGGTGAGATTATGACAGTTTAGCGCATATTTCAAAAAAGAGGAAACTTACAGGTTTCCTCTATTTTCGCTTTGAAAAAGACAGACAGTCAGTGAGGGAGGCGTTATGGCAAAAAAAACAGATATTGAGGGACTTGTGGTTCCTGAACATATTGCCATTATTTTAGATGGAAACGGAAGATGGGCAAAGAAAAAGCATCTTCCGAGAAATGCGGGACATGCCGCAGGGGCAAAGACAGTGGAAAAAATCATTGAAGACGCGCACGATATGGGCGTAAAGTACCTGACCGTTTACGCTTTTTCCACAGAAAACTGGAACCGTCCGGAGGAGGAAGTCAAAGCGTTGATGAAACTGCTCCGCAATTATTTAAAGGATTGTATCGAGCGGGCAAACAAAAACGACATGAGAGTGCGGGTGATTGGAGAACGCAGCAGACTGGACGCTGATATCGTGGATAAAATCAATGAACTTGAGGAATGCTCCAAAAATAATACGGGGATTACTTTTATCATTGCATTAAATTATGGCAGCCGCGATGAAATCAAAAGAGCGGTTCAAAAAATTGCAGCGGATTATAGAGAGGGAACGATTCAAAACGGCGGGATTACGGAGGAACTGATTTCTTCCTATCTCGATACGGGAGATATTCCGGATCCGGATCTGCTGATCCGCACGAGCGGGGAAATCCGTTTGTCCAATTATCTTTTATGGCAGCTTGCCTATACGGAGTTTTATTTTACAGATGTATTGTGGCCTGATTTTAATGCGGAAGAACTAAGGAAAGCGATTGTGCAGTACAATCATCGCGATCGGAGATACGGAGGAGTAAAATCATGATAAGTAAATTTGCCAACAAATCTTTTTTTATCAGGCTTGGAAGCGGAATCTGCCTGATTGCATTGATTTTGCTGACGATTATTCCGGGAGGAACGCTTCTGTTTGAGGCAAATCTTTTGATTTCCCTGATTGGCGTTTATGAGCTTTACAGGGTTCTTGGAATTGAAAAAAGCAGTCTGGGAATTACGGGGTATGCCGCAACGGTCGCCTACTATGAACTCCTTTATTTCCATAAAGAAGAATGGATTATGATTTGTATGGCGCTGTTTTTCATCTGCCTTCTGGCGCAGTATGTATTTTGTTTTCCGAGATACCGGACAGAGCAGATTTCCAATGCCATTATGGGAATGATTTATGCGGGAATTCTGTTGTCCTATATTTATATTATCAGGGAAAGCCCGAACGGAATTTATACGGTGTGGCTGATTTTTCTCTGTTCATGGGCAAGCGATACATGCGCTTATGCGGTGGGCGTTGCCTTTGGAAAACATAAAATGTCGCCGGTGTTAAGCCCGAAAAAATCTGTGGAGGGCGCAGTCGGAGGCGTTGTCGGCGCTGCAATTTTAGGCAGTGTGTATGCGTATATCTTTTCAGACAAACTGCATCTGTCCGCAAATCCGGTCATTGTGTTTGCCGTTATCTGCGCTGTGGGAGCGCTTGTTTCCATGGTCGGCGATTTGGCGGCGTCAGCGATTAAACGCAACCATGACATTAAAGATTATGGAAAATTGATTCCGGGACATGGCGGCATTATGGATCGTTTTGACAGTGTAATTTTTGTCGCACCGATGATATGGGTTTTATTACAGATTTTTTAAAAAGGAGTGCAGCAGGGAAGCTGTAAATAACATATGAAACAGATTGCTATATTAGGTTCAACCGGTTCCATAGGAACCCAGACGCTTGAAATCGTGCGGGCAAATCAGGACTTAAAAGTGGTATCGCTTGCGGCGGGTTCTAATATAATAAAGTTAGAGGAACAGATACGGGAATTTAAACCGGAAATCGTATGTGTTTTTCATAAAAAAGCGGCAGAGGATTTGAAAATTGCCGTCGCGGATATGAATGTCAAAATCGTATCCGGTATGGAAGGACTGATAGAGGCGGCGGTTTATCCGAAAGCCGAAATTGTTGTGACCGCGTTTGTCGGCATGATTGGTATCCGGCCGACGCTGATGGCGATTCAGGCGGGAAAAGACATTGCGCTCGCAAATAAGGAAACGCTTGTGACGGCGGGACATCTGGTGATGCAGGCGGCAAAAGATTACGGCGTAAAAATACTGCCGGTAGACAGCGAGCACAGTGCGATTTTCCAGTCGCTCAACGGAGAAAATCCAAAGGAAATTGACAAAATTCTTCTGACGGCGTCAGGCGGGCCGTTCCGGGGACTTACCAGAGAGCAGATGAAATCGGTCAGGGTAGAAGACGCGCTGAAACACCCGAACTGGACGATGGGACAGAAAATAACCATCGATTCTTCTACAATGGTCAATAAAGGACTGGAGGTAATTGAAGCAAAATGGCTGTTTGATACGAAACTGTCGGACATTCAGGTCGTGGTACAGCCGCAAAGTCTGATTCATTCGATGGTACAGTTTAAAGACGGCGGTATCATAGCCCAGCTCGGCACGCCGGATATGAAACTTCCGATACAGTATGCGCTGTATTATCCGAACAGGCGTTATCTTGCGGGAGAACGCGTAGATTTTGCAAAGATTGGCCGGATTACTTTTGAAAATCCGGATTTGGAAAACTTTCGGGGACTTGCGCTTGCGTACAGGGCGGCGGAAGCCGGCGGTTCCATGCCGACAGTCTTTAATGCAGCCAATGAGAAGGCAGTGGCGTTGTTTCTTCAGAAAAAAATTCATTATTTGGATATTATAGATATTATAGAATACTGTATGGGCGAACATCGGACGGTGGAAAACCCTACCGTAGAACAAATTTTAGAAATAGAAAGCGCAACTTATGAGTTGATAAGCAGCAGGTGGTAATATGCAGACTTTGATTAGTATTATTATAGCGTTAATTATTTTCAGCCTTTTAGTGTTGATTCATGAATTTGGTCATTTTATTGTGGCAAAAAAATGCGGCGTGGTCGTCAATGAGTTTTCGATTGGCATGGGGCCGAGAATTTGCAGCCATGTTGCAAAAAGCGGAACGAGATATTCCCTGAAGTGGCTGCCGTTTGGCGGTTCCTGCGCCATGCTGGGCGAGGACGAGGACAATGAGGAGGAAGGCTCTTTTAACTCCAAGCCGTTATGGGCGCGCATGGCGATTGTGTTTGCCGGCCCGTTTTTTAACTTTATTCTGGCGTTTCTGCTGGCGGCTGTTGTGATTGGATTTAACGGCGCCGATCCTTCCTATGTGACGGGGGTTACGGAAAACAGCGCCGTTGCTCAGGCAGGGCTCAGAGAGGGAGACATCATTACCAAATTTAACGGTTCTCATATCTCTGTCGGACGGGAACTGTATCTGGAAGAATATCTCGAACCAATTGACGGGAAAGAAATTTCGCTGACTTACAGCCGCGTTGGAAAGAAACATGAGATTTCCTATGTGCCGGATTCCGCGAAAAAGCCGATGCTTGGTCTGAGTTATGCGCCGAGCGACGGGGAGATGGTAATTACAAGTATTACGGAAAATTCTCCAATCGAAAAAGCCGGAGCCCAGAGAGGCGATAAAATTATAGAAATCAACGGGACGAAAATAGAGACCGGAAATCAGTTTATGGAATATATGGATTCGGTCAGGGGAGAGGATTTTGAAAACACAGCGTTTGAGATTGTATTAAAGCGGAATAATACGGAAATCCCGATAACAGTGAAACCCCAATATATCACAATTTATGATATGGGCTTTTCCTACAATATGGTACGGGAAAAACAATCCTTTTTGGGCGTGCTGAAATACAGTCTGATTGAGACGAAATATCAGATTAAAGCGGTGGTAAAGAGCCTGAAAATGCTGGTGACAGGCCACGTGTCCGCCAATGAAATCTCAGGGCCGGTAGGAATTGTAGATGTAATCGGAGATACCTACAAAGAGACAAAGAGTTACGGATTTTCAGTGACATTTTTTACAATGATGAATCTGGCGATTATGTTAAGCGCAAATCTCGGAGTCATGAATTTACTTCCGATTCCTGCGTTAGATGGCGGAAGGCTGTTTTTGTATATTATCGAGTTGATTATCAGAAGACCGATTCCAAAGGACAAAGAGGGCATGATTCATTTTATCGGATTTGTCCTGATGATGATGCTGATGGTATTTCTGATATTTAACGACGTTCGTAAGATATTCTTTTAAGCGGATTGAGGTAACGTATGATAAGGGATAACACAAAAAAAATTCAGATAGGAACAAAGACCATCGGCGGCGGAAGTCCGATTATGATTCAGTCTATGACCAACACAAAGACGGAAGATGTCCATGCTACGGCGGCGCAGATTCTTCAACTCGAGGCGGCCGGCTGCGATATTATCCGCTGTGCTGTTCCGACGATGGAAGCGGCAAAGGCGCTCAAAGAAATCAAAAGCAGAATTCATATTCCGCTCGTGGCGGATATTCATTTTGATTACCGGCTTGCGATTGCCGCTATGGAGCATGGTGCAGATAAAATTCGGATCAATCCGGGAAATATCGGTTCGATGGAGCGCGTAAAGGCGGTCGTTGACGTGGCAAAAGAACGGAATATTCCAATCCGCGTCGGCGTCAACAGCGGTTCTCTCGAAAAGCCGATTTTGGAAAAGTATGGGAAAGTGACCGCTGAAGGAATTGTCGAGAGCGCGCTGCAAAAAGTGAAAATGATAGAAGATTTGGGATATGACAACCTTGTCATCAGTATTAAATCCTCTGACGTCATGATGTGCGTCCACGCGCATGAACTGATTGCGGGAAAGACAAAATATCCGCTGCATGTCGGCATTACGGAATCGGGCACCATTACGTCAGGAAACATCAAATCGGCAATTGGTCTGGGACTGATTTTAAATCAGGGAATCGGAGATACAATCCGGGTCTCTCTGACGGGAAATCCTGTGGAAGAAATCAAAAGCGCAAAGCTGATATTGAAAACGCTGGGACTGCGTACCGGAGGGATTTCAGTCGTTTCATGTCCGACCTGCGGCAGAACGGAGATTGATTTAATCGGTCTGGCAGAGCGCGTAGAAACGATGGTGACCAAGTATGACCGCTTAAATCTCAAGGTTGCCGTCATGGGCTGCGTGGTAAACGGGCCCGGAGAGGCAAGAGAGGCTGACATCGGCATCGCCGGCGGAAAAGGCGAGGGACTGCTGATGAAGCATGGCGAAATCATTAAGAAAGTACCGGAGGAACGGCTTTTAAACGTATTAGAAGAAGAATTAAAAAACTGGGGTAAATAAGTTGGAACGAAAGAAATTTTATGACGTTTTTCCTACAATTAAATTATATGGAGATATTGCAGACCTCTTTGAAAACGTAGAGGTGACAAAGGTCGCCGTCAATGCAAAGCGCGACAAAATGCGTATCTATATTGAAAGCAGCAGACTGATTGAAAAGTCTGCTATTTTCACTGTTAGGAACCAGATTGCGAGAACGCTCAAGACAGGAAAGCGTATCGGGATAGAACTGGTTGAGAAATATCATTTATCAGAGCAGTATTCACCGGAAAATCTGCTCGAACTTTATAAGGACAGTATTGTTTTGGAACTTGCCGGGAAAAGTCCGATTGTTTCCACGATGTTTAAAAAAGCACCGTATCGTTTTGAAAACGGAAATCTGATTATTGATTTGGAAACCAATATTATTTCGGAAGCCCGCATGAAAATTTTGAAGGAAACGGTAGAAGATATTTTTCAGAACCGTTTTGAAATGCCCGTAAACGTGCAGATTATCAAACGCCGCACAATGTCAAACCGTTTTACGGAAATCAATGCGAGGAAGTTACAGAACGAAGTCGACGTACTGCTGAGTAAAAAACAGAATGAAGAAGTGCAGGAAACTTCGGAGAAAAAAACGGAAAGCAGAAAAAAAACGTCGCCGTCAAAAGCGGGACGTTTGGAAAATTCGGATATTGTCTATGGAAAAGAGTTTAAATTTGAAAAGGAAGTAAAACTTTCCGATGTGTTTGAGGGTACGGGTGAATGTGTTGTCAAAGGGCAGGTTATGACAATAGACGAGCGCAAAACCAAAACGGATAAATACATTGTGTCTATGGATATTACGGATTTTACGGACAGTATTACCGTCAAAATATTTCTGTCGGATAAAGAGGCGCTCGATGCGTTTAAATCAAAAGTAAAAAAGGACTGCAGTGTCAGAATTAAGGGCGTTGCAATTTATGATACTTATGACAAGCAGGTAGAAATCAGTCATGTACAGGGAATGAAGCTGATTAAAGGATTTTCGGAGGAAAAGCGCGAGGATACGGCGGTAGAAAAGCGGATTGAACTGCACTGCCATACAAAAATGAGCGATATGGACGGCGTCAGTGATTGTAAGAAAATCGTCAGACGCGCTTATGAATGGGGACATAAAGCGATTGCCATTACGGATCATGGCGTTGTGCAGGCATTTCCAGACGCATGGCATGAATATTGCGATATCAAAAAGGAATGTAAAAAAGCAGGCAAAAAGATGGACTTTAAGGTCATCTACGGTGTCGAGGCATATCTTGTAGACGATTTAAAAGATATGATAACCAATCCGCAGGGGCAGAGCCTTTCGGATACCTATGTGGTTTTTGATTTGGAAACGACGGGCTTCAGCGCAAAGTCGGACAGAATTATTGAAATCGGCGCGGTGAAGGTGGTCAATGGAGAAATTACGGAACGCTTCAGCACCTTTGTAAATCCCGAAAGACCGATTCCGTTTAAAATTGAAAAACTGACCGGCATCAATGACGGTATGGTTATCAATGCGCCAAAAATAGAGGAAGTGCTGCCAAAATTTATGGAATTTTGCGCGGGCGCGGTGATGGTGGCGCACAACGCGGATTTTGATATGAGTTTTATTCGGGAAAACTGTCTGCGGCAGGATATTCCATGTGAATTTACGATTGTAGATACGGTGGCAATGGCGCGTTTTCTTGTAATCGGATTAAAAAATTACCGTCTGAATAATGTGGCGAAAGCCTTAAATGTCGTATTAGAGCATCACCACCGCGCGGTTGACGACGCGGAGTGTACGGCGCTGATTTTTTTAAAACTCTGCAGTATGCTCAGGAAGAAAGGAATTACAAATCTTGACGACGCCAACAGGGAAGGAAAGCAGTCCGGCAATCTGATTAGCAAGCTTCCGGCGCACCATGCGATTATCCTGTGTAAAAATCTGGTCGGCAGGGTCAATCTGTACCGCCTGATTTCGATTTCCCATACGGAAACTTTTGCAAACAAGCGGCCGAGAATTTTAAAAAGTGATTATTTAAAATATAAAGAAGGTCTGATGATTGGAAGCGCCTGTGAAGCGGGCGAACTGTATCAGGCAATTCTCAGGGGACTGCCGGAGCAGGAGGTTGCGCGGCTGGCAGAATTTTACGATTATTTTGAAGTGCAGCCGATTGGCAACAATGCCTTTATGCTGAAAACAGGAAATCCGGAGATTGATGAGCGCAAGAAATATCTGGTAGATTCTGTGGAAGAACTGCAGGAGGTCAACAAAAAAATCATCGCGCTTGGCCGGAAATTTCATAAAATGACGGTTGCGACCTGCGACGTACATTTTCTGGATCCGGAAGACGAAATCTACCGCAGGATTATTCAGTTCGGGCAGGGTTATAAAGACGCGGACGAGCAGGCGCCGCTGTATCTGCGCACGACTGATGAAATGTTAAAGGAATTTGACTATCTCGACAGCGATCTGGCGGAGGAGATTGTAATCAAAAATCCTGCAAAAATCAGTGAGATGATTGACGATATTTCACCAATCCACCCGGACAAGTGCCCACCGGTGCTGGATAATTCAGAAGAAGAACTCAGAAATATCTGCTTTAGAAAAGCGCACGATATGTACGGTGAAAAAATCCCGAAAATTGTAACGGACAGGCTTGAGGTGGAACTTGATTCCATCATCGGCAACGGATACGCCGTTATGTATATCATGGCGCAGCGGCTTGTATGGAAGTCCAACGAGGACGGGTATCTGGTAGGTTCCAGAGGTTCCGTAGGTTCTTCCTTTGCGGCGACGATGTCCGGTATTACGGAGTGTAATCCGCTGCAGCCGCATTATTATTGCGAGCATTGTAAAAGTTCTGTTTTTCAGGACGAATACTCTATGGCAGATGAGGGCGCTAATCTTGATGCAGTGAAAAAGTTACAGGAAGAAATTAAGCAGGTTCGGGAAGAATGCGGCGTGGGATTTGACCTGCCTGATGCGGTCTGTCCATGCTGCGGAGAAAAAATGAAAAAAGACGGGCTTGAAATTCCGTTTGAGACGTTTCTCGGATTTGGCGGAACAAAAGAACCGGATATTGATTTGAACTTCTCCGGAGAATATCAGGCAAACGCCCATGCCTATACGGAAGTGATGTTCGGAAAGGGACATACGTTCCGCGCGGGAACCATTACCGGCGTGGCGGACAAAACAGCTTACGGATATGTAAAACGGTATTTTGAAGACCATAATATTACAAAGAGGACGGCAGAGATTGACAGAATTTCGCGCGGCTGCACCGGTATCAGACGAAGCACCGGACAGCACCCGGGAGGCATTGTAATTGTCCCGAAGGACAAAGAAATTTATGATTTTACGCCAATCCAGAAACCGGCAAACGACATGAGCACCGACATTATTACAACGCATTTTGAATATCATGCCATTGACGCCAACCTGTTAAAGCTGGATATCTTGGGACATGATGATCCGACGATGATCAGGAGGCTTGAAAGTCTGACCGGCGTTCATGTGCAGGAGGAGGTTCCGTTTGATGATAAAAAAGTAATGTCGCTGTTTTTGAGCCCCGACGCATTGGGAATTACTTCTGAGGATATTGACGGGTGCCCGACAGGTTCGCTCGGACTGCCGGAGCTTGGGACAGATTTTGTAATTCAGATGTTAGTGGATACGAAACCGACCAAATTTGCCGATCTGGTACGGCTTGCAGGCCTGTCGCATGGAACGGACGTCTGGCTTGGAAATGCGCAGAAACTGATTCAGGACGGACAATGTACCATTTCCTCCGCCATCTGTACGCGTGACGACATTATGGTGTATCTGATGGGAAAGGGAATTGATCCGCAGATCAGTTTTCAGATTATGGAGCATGTACGAAAGGGAAAAGGACTGCAGGAGTATACGGACAAACAGGGTAACGACATCAATGAAGAACAGATTATGATTGAGCATGGAGTTCCGGACTGGTATATCTGGTCTTGCAAGAAAATTAAATATATGTTTCCGAAAGCGCACGCGGCAGCCTATGTCATGATGGCGCTGCGCGTCGCATGGTTTAAAGTGTACAAGCCGTTGGCGTATTATGCGGCATATTTTGGTATCAGGGCAAAAGCGTTTAATTATGAAACGATGTGTCAGGGGAAAGAAAAATTGGAATATTTCATAGCAGAATTAAAGCGGAAAAAGGAAGAAAACACCGCTTCGCCAAAAGATGAGGCGGCGTTGGGAGATATGAAGGTTGTACAGGAGATGTATGCCAGAGGATTTGAATTTATTCCGATTGATATTTACAAAGCAAAGGCGCACGATTTTCAGATTATCGACGGAAAACTGATGCCTGCGCTCGATTCCATCGAGGGACTTGGAGAAAAAGCGGCAGACGCTTTTGTAGAGGCAGTGGAAAAACAAAGCGGCGAGCCGTTTGTTTCCAAAAATGAAATGCGGGACAAGACCAAAGTGACCAAAACGGTTATCGAGGTGATGAGCGATTTGCATCTGCTTGACGGAATGCCGGAGGACAGCCAGTTATCCATTTTTGATTTCTAAAGAGGTAATAAAATGTCAAAGATTAGTGATTCTATCAGAAAAAGTTTTAAAGAAAATGACACCGTTCGGGATTCCGGTCTGGAAACGCCGGAAACAATTATGCGTTTCGACGATATCGCTTATGGAGCAGACCGGCGCTTTCAGATGTTGGACATTTACCGCCCGAAGGGCAGAGAGGGAGAACCGCTTCCGGTCATTGTCAGCGTGCATGGCGGCGGCTGGATTTACGGCGACAAAGAAACGTATCAGTATTATTGCATGGATTTGGCACAGCGCGGCTTTGCAGTCGTCAATTTTTCTTACCGGCTCGCTCCGGAATATCAATTTCCGGCGGCTCTGGAGGATACGGCAGCAGTGTTTTGCTGGATTGAGAAAAACGCGGATACTTACGGACTGGATACCGGTAACCTGTTTGCGGTAGGCGACTCTGCAGGCGCGCATATTCTGGGACTGTTTACGGCGATGTGTACGAATCCCGAATATGCAGAAAATTATTCTTTTGCAACGCCGAAAAATATGCGGCTGAGCGCGATTGCCCTAAATTGCGGAGAATATGTGACGTCGACTGATGAAAAGGAAAACTATCTGATGAAGCTGTTTATCAAGGAAATGCTGCCGGAAAAAGGCTCTGAGCGCGAACTGAAGCTGCTCAATGTACCGGAGCAGATTACGGAGGATTATGTACCTTGCTTTGTCATGACCTGCATTGACGACTTTCTGAAGGACAGTGCGCCTCTTGTCGTTCAAAAACTGACAGAGCGCGGAATCCCATTTGTATATCGCATGTATGGCGACAAACAGAATCGGCTCACACATGTATTTCACTGTAACATCAGACTTCCGGAGGCACGCAGATGCAATGACGAGGAATGTGCCTTTTTCAGAAGTTATATCAAATAACAATTTTCAAAAGTGATATCAGATAAGAAAATAGACTTTTGCGCAAAATACGGATTATGCCAAGTCAGGTAAGATTGTGCCAAATCAGCAAAATTCCGTAGCGCGGAGGAAATATGAAGGAAATTACACAGCAGTTATTTGCGCTGCAGGATTTACAATATCGGGACTTTCATGCCGGACTTATGCCGGATATTGATAAACAGAATATTATCGGTGTGCGAATGCCGGACATCAGAAAACTGGCAAAGCAGATTGTCGGGGAAGCGTATATAGACGATTTTTTGAATACATTGCCTCACCGTTACTATGAGGAAAACAATCTGCACGCAGTATTACTCAGTTTAAAATATAAAGACATAGACACTCTGCTCGGGCAAATTGAACTATTCCTGCCTTATGTCGATAACTGGGCGACCTGTGATATGATGTCGCCGAAAGGGTTCAAAAAGGACTTGGACAAGGTATATGGACATATCTGCCGGTGGCTTCAGTCCAATCAGACTTATACGGTGCGGTTTGCAATCGTGACACTGATGGGGTTTTATCTGAATGATGCGTTTTCGGAGGAAATGCCGCAAAAGGTGGCGTCGGTTTCCTCTGAGGAATATTATGTGAAAATGGCGGTCGCATGGTATTTCAGCACCGCGCTGGCAAAGCAGTATGATGCCGTTCTCCCTTATATAGAGCGTCAAAGGCTGGATACATGGACGCACAATAAAGCCATTCAAAAAGCAATCGAGAGCAGAAGAATTACTCCGGAAAGAAAAGAATATCTGAAAAGCCTGAAAGTAAAATCTTGAGATTTTCATTGGGAAATTATAAAAGAAAGAGGACGTTCTCAAAAGCCGTTAAACTTTTGGAAACGTCCTCTTTTTCTCATAAAATGAAATGCAGTTACTTTTCTAATTTCTTCCGCTGAAAATATTCTTTGGTTTCTTTTGCAATAATACCGCTTAGCGCAAACAGGGCGATAATATTTGGAATTGCCATCAGACCGTTAAAGATGTCCGCAATCGTCCAGACAGCGGCAACAGTCATATAAGGGCCGATGAAGACCGCGAAAATGTAAAGCCACCGGTAAACGCTTACCGCCTTTTTGCTTCCGCCTGACAGATATTCCAGACAGCGCTCGCCGTAATAATCCCAGCCGAGAATGGTAGTAAAAGCAAAGAATACAAGGCACAGCATTAAGATGACTGACGCTACGGAACTTGGAAGGAAATACAATCCCTTCTGGAATGCGTCCGTAGTTACCTGAACGCCCTCTAAGGCTTTATTCTGCCAACTGCCCATCATCACGATGGAAAGTCCGGTCATGGTACAGATTACAATCGTGTCGATAAAAGTACCGGTCATAGTCACAAGACCCTGACGCACCGGCTCTTTTGTCTGTGCTGCCGCTGCTGCAATCGGAGCGGAACCAAGACCGGCTTCATTGGAAAAGATACCTCTGGCAACACCTTTTTGCATTGCAATCGCAATCGAAGCAAATGCGCCGCCGGCAATCGGACGAATACCAAACGCGCCCTCAAATATTTCAGCAAGGGCAGCCGGCAGTTTGTCCAGATTTGCAAAAATCAGTACCAGTACGGATACAATATATAATATTGCCATAAATGGAACAATGACCTGAGATACGCTTGCAATACGTTTAATGCCGCCGATGATTACCAGACCGACGCAGAGCGTCAGAATAATAGCGGTAATCACGACAGAAATAGAATAGTTGCTTCCGAAAAGTGAAACCGTATTTTCTTTGTTCGGATCAAAAAATCCCTGAACGGCGGAAGCAATGCCGTTGACCTGTGTGATGGTTCCGATACCGAGCAGACCGACGCAGGCGCCGAAAAATGCAAAGATTTTTGCGAGCCACTTCCATTGGTGCCCCATACCGTTTTCTATGTAGTAAAACGGCCCGCCGAGCACATGTCCGTCTTTATCAATATGCCGGAACTTGATTGCAAGAAAGCCTTCCGCATATTTTGTCGCCATACCGAAAAATGCGGCAACCCACATCCAAAAGAGTGCGCCCGGGCCTCCGGCAAGAATACCGATTGCGGTTGCAACCCCGACAATATTCCCGGTGCCGATTGTGGCGGAGAGCGCAGTACATAATGCGCCAAAACTGCTTACCTCGCCGGTTCCGTCCGTTTCATTCTGAAACATATATTTCAGCGCTTTCGGAAGGTGAAATACCTGCAGTAGTCTCAGACGGATTGTGAGCCAGATACCGGCTGCTAAAATCAGTACAATCAGCGGAATTCCCCAGACGAGGTCATCAACCGACTGCAAAAAATTTGTGATTGTTTCCATAATACCTCCTAACATCTTTTCTATTTCCCGTAGGACATTTTGGCTGAATACAAAAATCGGGAAAAATCGTGTTCAGTCCTAATGGATAATTTACCATAGAATGGAAACATGGGCAATAAAAATTGTCGCAAAAAATATTCAAACTTATTGTAAATAGTGACAAAAAATGGTATTTTTATAGTAACAGATGTATAGATTGGAACGGAAGGAATTGAATAGTTATGATATATACGGTGACATTTAATCCGGCGCTGGATTATACCCTTTGGGCGGACGGCATTTCCAAAGGAGGCGTAATCCGAATGGAAAAGCAGGAGATTTTCTGTGGCGGAAAAGGAATTAACGTATCATTGGTATTAAAAGAACTCGGCTTTGAAAGCATTGCTTTGGGATTTGTGGCAGGCTTCACAGGACAGGAAGTGCTTCGCCGTCTTGACGAGGCGGGGATACAATCGGATTTTATCTGCCTGAAAAACGGATATACGAGAATTAACGTAAAAATCAAGTCTGAGCCGGAAGTGGACTTAAATGCGGCGGGGCCGGACATTGATGAGGAATCCCTGAAACGTCTGTTTGAGCAGCTTTGCGCAATGAAAGACGGGGACTGCCTTGTTCTCGCGGGCTCCATTCCAAAGACGCTGCCGGACAATATCTATGAACAGATTATGGAAAAACTTTCCGGAAAAGACATCAAAATTATTGTTGACGCGACGGGAAAACTGCTCGGCAATGTGTTAAAATACCGGCCGTTTCTGATTAAGCCGAATAATTTTGAATTGGAAGAATTGGTTGGAAGAAAACTGCCGGACGATCAGGCGATTGCAGAAGCCGCAATGGAATTACAGCAAAAAGGGGCTGTCAATGTGCTTGTGTCACTGGGCGGCGACGGAGCCCTTTTGGTTGACGAATATGGAAAGATCAGCAGGATTGGCGTAGCGCCATGCGAAATGGTCAATTCTGTCGGCGCGGGAGATTCCATGGTGGCAGGATTTCTGGCGGGGTATCTGAAAACGGGGGATTATGCGTATGCGCTGAAACTCGGAACGGCGTCCGGCGGAGCTACGGCAAACTCCGAAGGACTGGCAAAACGGGAGCGTATCGAATCACTACTGAATCTGATTTAATTAAATATAAAGGAGGCTTTATTATGAAAATTACAGATTTATTATCCAACGAATCCATTTGTCTGGGAGCGTCACCTGCTTCACAGGCAGAGGTGATTGACACGCTGATATCTCTGCATGAGGCGGCGGGAAACATCTCCGATGTCGGAGTGTACAAGGCAGCCATCTTAAAGCGTGAGAGCGAAGGTACAACGGCAGTCGGCGGAGGCATTGCTGTGCCGCACGCAAAATGCGATGCGGTAAAGACGCCGGGACTTTCCGCAGTTACCGTACCGGACGGCGTGGATTATCAGGCGCCGGACGGAGAGCCGGTAAAACTGTTATTTATGATTGCAGCGCCGATGGACGGAAACCTTCATCTGGAAATTTTGTCCAGACTGGTGACGCTACTGATGGATCCGGAGTTTATTAGCGCATTGCTTGCGGCGGACTCCAAAGAACAGTTCTTAAAGATTATTGATGAGGCAGAATCCGCAAAGTATCCGGAAGAAGCGGCTGTCACTGAAAAAGCCCCGAAGCAGGAGAGCAGTGCGGAATTTCGTGTTTTGGCAGTTACAGCCTGCCCGACGGGAATTGCGCATACTTATATGGCGGCAGAAGCGCTGGAAAAAGCCGGAAAAGAAATGGGCATTCCATTAAAAGCAGAAACGAACGGTTCCGGCGGGGCAAAAAATGTTCTGACCGAAAAGGAAATTGCGGAATGTGACGGCATTATTGTTGCGGCGGATAAAGATGTCGCAATGGCGAGATTTGACGGAAAGCCTGTTATCCAGACGAAAGTGGCGGACGGTATCCACAAACCGCAGGAGTTGATTTCGCGGATTACAAGTGGAGATGCGCCTGTCTATCATCATACCGGCGGCGGGGCTTCTGAGAGCGTCAGCGCTGACGGCGAAAGCTTTGGCAGGAAAATATACAAGCAGTTAATGAACGGCGTATCCCATATGCTTCCGTTCGTTGTGGCAGGCGGTATTTTTATCGCGTTGGCATTTTTGATTGATACGATTGCAGGAAATGCAGGAACCGCAGATTTCGGTACGGTCAACGGCGTTGCCGCATTCTTTAAAAACATCGGCGGCGTTGCGTTTAATCTGATGGTGCCGATTCTTGCAGGATATATTGCATATGCGATTGCAGACAGACCGGGACTGTTAGTCGGCATGGTCGGCGGATTTCTTGCAACCTCCGGAGCAACCTTTGCGGATCCGGCTGCTGTAAGCACGATTCCATCTGGATTTTTGGGCGGTATGCTTGCCGGCTTTGCAGGCGGATATCTGATGCTTCTGGTGGAAAGACTGTGTGACAAAATGCCGCAGTCTTTAGAAGGAATTAAACCGGTACTGATTTATCCGCTGTCAGGTCTTGGCATTGTGTCTGTTATGATGTGTGCGGTTAATCCGATTATGGGCTGGCTGAACCAGTTGCTGGCAGACGGACTGACTTATCTTGGCAACCAGCCGGGACTTGCCGTACTGCTCGGCTGTATCTTAGGCGGTATGATGGCGATTGATATGGGCGGCCCGTTCAACAAGGCAGCGTACGTATTTGGTACGGCGGCACTGGCTTGGGAGGGCGCAGCGCAGACTGCAGGACAGGAAGCAATGGCGGCAGTTATGATTGGCGGTATGGTTCCTCCACTGGCGATTGCGCTTTCATCTACCTTCTTCCCGAAGAAGTGGACGCAGGAGGAGAGAAAGAATGGTCTTGTCAATTACATTATGGGATTATCCTTTATTACAGAGGGCGCGATTCCATATGCAGCGGCAGATCCGGCAAGAGTGATTCCTTCCTGTATCGTCGGTTCGGCAGTGGCAGGCGGATTGTCCATGTTATTTAAGTGTACGCTTCCGGCGCCGCATGGCGGACTGTTTGTAATCGCAGTCGTAGGAAACTGGTATCTGTATCTTCTGGCATTGCTGGTTGGTTCGATTGTTTCCTGTCTGCTGTTAGCGTTGTTAAAGAAAAATAAAGCAGAGTAAGACTTGAAAAAAATACTTATTTCTATTATAAATAATATTTGAAAATGATATCCCCCTTTTATTTTCACTGGAAGGGGGATATTTATGCCTGAAATTTAGTAAAATATAACTTCTTTTTACTTTAAATTTATATCAAATTGATTTTATATTTTATTAAGGAATGAATTAAACGAGACAGGAGGAGATTATTTTGAAGAAGAATTTCATTGGAAAAATCTGTTGGTGTTTAAGTATCATGCTGACGGTAATGTGCTTTTACAGTCCGGTACAGGCGGCCGATTCACCGGATACACCGGAAAAGGAGAGCATTATTCACATATTATTTATTGGAAACAGTTCGACGTATTATAACAGTATGCCGAAAATTGTCGAGGGATTGGCAAATGCAAATGGAATCCCGACAGAGGTTTCATCTATTACGGCTGGCAATTATAAATTAACGCAGTTTGCGGATACTACAAATGCTTACCATAAGCAGATTGCCGAAACGTTAAAAAAGGAAAAATGGGATTATGTCGTTTTGCAGGATCACAGGGAGTCTGTAATTCAATCGCTCTCCGAGAGTGAAAAGGCGGTGACTTCGTTAAAGAAAATGATTGACGAAGCCGGCGCGCAGACCATTTTATATGAAACGCAGGCAGACTTGAATGGCCGCGATTTTAAAATTGATGATATTTCGGTATTTTTGGAACAGGAACAAATACAGTATCTTTTAAACCGGAATTATTATGAACTCAGTAATAAATTAAATGTCGCTCTTTCCCCTGCGGGAATGAATTATGTCAGATGTATGCAGGTTTATCCGGAAATCAATCTGTATTATACGGATTTCCAGCACCCGTCTTTGGCGGGAAGTTATCTGGCAGCGTGCAGTCTTTATGAGACAATTTTTGACGACAGCGTTTATGAAAATGAATTTGTGCCGGGAAGCGAACTCGATGAGGAAGGCCTGCTGAAAGGGCTTGAACTTGAAGAAGCGCAGAAAATTCAGGCGGTGGCTGACGAAAGATTAAGTATCAAGGAAAAGACGCAGACGATTGTCAAGGGATTTACCGGAAAAATTACCGTAGAGCGCAAGACTTCCGAAAATAATTTATTATATGAAGAAATCGGAAGCCGGGTAAGATATTTAAGCCTGAACGACCGCGTTGTATCCGTCAACCAGAATACAGGAAAAATTACTGCATTAAAGCCCGGAGAAACGATGATTATGGCTCTGACGGACAGTGGGGTGATGGCGTTAAGCTCCGTCAGCGTAACGCAGCCGGCGACGTCCATTTCCATTGAGGAGAAAAATGGAATTAAGTTGTATCGGGGCGATAAGTTGAGTTTTACGGTTTCACTTGCACCGATTGATTCGACAGATTCCATTCAATGGACAAGCAGCGACCCGAAGATTGTAAGTGTTTCCGCCAGCGGAGAAATTACGGCGAAAAAGATTGGAACCGCAAAAATCACAGCGGAAACGGACAGCGGCATTAAAGAAACAAGGACTGTTTATGTCCGGTTGAAGGCTGTGACAAAGGTCAAAGCAAAAAAAGTCAAGACGAGTCAAAAGAAAAAAGCGAGCGTCAAGATTACATGGAAAAAGAATTCAGCGGCGGTTGTGTATTATGTATACCGGAGAGTGAAGGGAAGTTCCAAGTATAAAAAAATTGCAAATGCGTATTCTGCAAAATATACAGATAAAAACAGGGTAAAAGGGAAAACCTATTACTATAAAATACGCGCGGTGTATTCTATTACCAAATGTAACAGTTTAAAATCGGCGTATGCAAAAATTACCGTAAAGTAATAAATCAGACATAAAAATACAAATTTACGGTGAAAGAGGGGGTTTTTACAAATTTTTATCACAATTCTATGCTACTTTCTACGAGGATATAACGAAAAAGTTATAAATGTTATTACTTTTTAACATTGTTTTGACAATCGTTCATAGTTATGATAATATCGAGTTCGACATTTGACGAATTCTTTATTATAAATAAAAATTTAGGAGAGGTAAAAATGAGTATCATGAAGAAATTTGCAGCATTATTGTTAGTTGCAGCGATGGCGACATGCGTATTTACAGCATGTGGAAGTAAGGAAGCAGAAGACACAGACAAGAAAGCAGAAATTACGATTGCGTATCAGCCGAGTATCGGATATGCGCCGCTGCTTGTAATGAAAGAAAAAGGTCTGATTGAAAAAGCTTATGACGGCGAAATTAAAGTAAACTGGAAAGAAATGAACAACGGTTCTGAAATAACGGAAGCCCTGACGGCAGGTTCTTTAGATGTAGGCTGCGTCGGCGTTCCGGTTGCAGTAACCGGCATTAAGGCGGGAAGCCCATACAGAATTGCTTTTGGCATTTCAGCACAGCCTTATGCAATCCAAACAAACAACCCGGATATTAAATCTTTAAATGATATCACAGAGAAGGATCAGATTGGTATCACAAATATCAACAGCCAGCCGCATATTCTTTTAGCAATGTGGGCAAAAAATGAACTGGGCGACGCACATGCGCTTGATAATAACTTAACGGTATTAAGTAATCCGGACGGATATTCATCTATCGTATCTGGCGCAGTTTCCTGCCATATGGTAATTTCACCATTCAATTTCATGGAAACAGCCAGCAAAGAAAAAGCAATCCATGAGATTCCGGTAGACAACAGCGTATGGGCAGACGATAATACGGCGTTGGTTGCAATAGCAACACAGAGCTTGAAGAACGACAGACCGGAAGTATACGAAGCACTGATTAAGGCTGCTGATGATGCAGATCAGTACATCGCAGACCAGCCGGAAGAAGTAGCGAAAATACTTGCGAAAGATTATGACGCTTCCGACGAGGAAATTTTATCTTGGATGCAGGATTCCAGATCTTCTTATGAGACTTCCATCAAAGGCGTAATGCAGATGGCAAAATTCATGGAAGATGAAGGCTTTATTGAAGAAGCGCCAAAGAATGTTGATGAAATTGTTTATGACAATGTAAAAGGAGAGTAATTAAATTACAAAGTCAATATTTTAGAAAAGATCCTTCAGGGGTCTTTTCTATGCGTTTAAAGATAATACAAGGAGAGGTAATGTGAATAAGAAGTTTAAGAAATTGATTGCCCAAATTTTATTTGTAATTGCAGTTCTTGCATTATGGCAGATTTTATTTTCCATGAAAATCTGGCCGGAAATATTGTTTCCGTCTTTAGGGGATATCGGAGAAAAATTTATTAAGGCATTTCGTGTCGACGGTTTGGGAGAAATGGTACTCCATTCATTGAAACTGTTGTTGGAGGGACTTGCTTTGGGAATTATCGTTGCGTTGATTTTTTCCAGTCTGTCCGTTATCAGCGAAACATTTTATGCAATCTACAATATGATTGTTTCCATGTTTGACCTGATTCCGGGTATCGCGCTGATTCCGGTTGCAATTCTGTGGATGGGCATCGGCGACGCTTCCATTATCTTTATGGTATTTCATTCTGTTGTATGGCCAATGTCAAGAAGCGTAATTGACGGATTTAATGCAGTGCCGGAGTTATATCTTGAAGTTGGAGAAAACATCGGATTAAATCCGTTTAAATTAGTGTTCGGCGTGTTCTTACCGGCGGCGCTTCCGAGAATTTTTTCCGGAATTAAAGTCGGCTGGGCGAGAGCGTGGAGAGGCTTAATCAGCGCCGAGATGGTATTTGGCGGCGGCAGCGCTTTAGGCATCGGTTATTATATTACCGATAGAAGAACCAACTTAGACATTGCGGGAATTTTCGCGACAATCATTGTCATCATATTGATTGGTATGGTGATTGAATATGGCATTTTCCGTACTGTGGAAAACAAAACCTTTAAGAAATGGGGTATGACGCGATGAATAATAATCAGAAACCTATTTTGACCATTAACAATTTAAAGAAACAATATGATAATTCGCAGCGCGTGATTATCAATAACATGAATTTAGACGTATATGACGAAGACTTTTTGTGCGTGCTCGGCCCGTCCGGCTGTGGAAAATCCACGTTGATCCGCTGTATTGCCGGCTTTGAGGATTACGAAGGAGTGATTGAAGTAGGGCAGAAAAAGGTGACAAAGCCGGGTCCTGACCGCATTATGGTATTTCAGGATTTCAATCAGTTGTTCCCTTGGAAAACGGTGTTGAAAAACATTACCTATCCGTTAAAAGTGGGAGGCATGAAGGATAAGAAAGAGCGTGTTGCAAAAGCGGAAAAGTATCTTGACAAGGTAAATCTGCTGCCGTACAAGGATTATTATCCGCACCAGTTAAGCGGTGGTATGAAGCAGAGAGTTGCCATTGCAAAGGGGCTGGCGCTCGGTTCACGTATCATTTTGATGGACGAGCCGTTTGCCGCGCTTGATGCAATGACCAGAAATCAGATGCAGGACGAATTACTCCATATTAAGGAAAAAGAAAAAATGACCGTCATTTTCATTACCCATAATATTCAGGAGGCGCTTTCTCTTGGAAACAGAATTATGGTCATGTCAAAGCATGGGGAAATTCGGGAACATCTGTACAATACAATACAGAAACCGGTAACGCCGGCAAGCGAAGGTTATGGAGAACTTTGGGAGCATTTGAATAACTTATTGAGGGAAGAAAAAAACAAAGAATAAAGTGGAGCAGAGAATGAAAGTTAAAGTTCAGAGAATACTAAAAACAATCTTGTTTTGTGTGTTGGTTTTGGCAATGCTAAATTTTATTACCCGTTTATTCACTCCAAAGTGGCTGGAAAACCGGTGGGCGTCTGCCAAGACAAACGAGACATTTTATGAGTTGGAAGATAACAGCATTGACGTAGGGTTTTACGGTTCCAGCGTAGTGGCGGCGGCAGTCGATCCGTTTCAGATTTACAAGGAAGAAGGAATTTCAAGTTATAATTTTGGGGTAATGTCCCAAAATATGATGGGAACTTATTTCTGGGTGAAGGAATCCCTGAGAACGCAGAAGCCGAAGGTAGTCTGCGTTGAGGTCAAGGCGGCAGGAAGAACGCAGGATAAGGATCAGGATAAGGCGAGAAAATCTTACGATTATATGGAGTGGAGTAAAAATAAGATACAGTATGCTTATGAAAATGAACATACTTACCACAAAGACGAATTGTGGGACTATCTGTTCCCTCTTGCAAAATATCATGACCGCTGGCAGGATTTAATCTATGATGATTTCGATTTTATTTCCGGAAATTATATCAGTTATACCAGAGGAATGGTAACGCTGACCAGCGAGTGTAGGGAAAAAGATCCTGAGCTGGCGGATACGCAAGGGATTAAATTAGATCCGAAAGATATCAAAACGGACTTCAACAGAGTGAACGAAGCCTATTTAAGAAGAATTATTACCGACTGTCAGGAGCAGGGAATTAAGGTTGTTCTGTTTAAGACGCCGGATTCTAACTGGACGACGAAAAAACATAATCACATTGTTGAGATTGCCAACAGTTATAAAGATGTTGATTTTCTGGATTTGAGTACCCGCGACTGGTTTGAAGGGCAGAATTTTGTATATGCTACGGAAGCCAGTGACTATTACCACGTCAATTTAATCGGAACAAAGAAAGTTTCCGCATATCTTGGCGCATACCTGAAAAAACATTGTGATTTGCCGGACAGGAGACAGGACTCAAAAATCTCAAAAGTTTTTGACAGGGAATTAAAAGATTATGAATGTGTCTATGAAGACGCCATGCTCAACTTTGAGACCAATCCGACAAAGTTTTTCCAAAAGCTGAAGCAGGACAGATATGCAGTTTTGGTCAGCAGCGGAAAGTCCATTGCGGGACATTACTCCGAGGAGGAAAAGAGCGCGCTCAAGGCGCTGGGTATTTCTGATAAATTTTTCAACGTCTATGAGGGCGGAAGCAACGCCATCGCCATTTTAGACGGAGAGCATAAAGAAACGCTTGTTTCGCAGATAACGGAGGAAAAACCTCAGCTCAACACCAATACGGCGCTCAGCAATGGAGTGCCCGTTAAAATTGTCAGCGGTAAAAACGCCAGCAGTATTATTATCGGCGGAACGGAGGAAGTCGTTGACGTCAGCGGCGTAAATCTCATTGTATATGATAAGCAAACAAAAACAGTAGGGGATAGTGTTAGTATTACATTAGACAGTAGTGGAAAAATTGTATTAAAAAGAAAGGTAGGGAGATAGGAATGAACTTTACAAGTTTAATGTTTTTGCCTTTTGTTGCGATTGTCTGCCTTCTGTATTTTACAGTATTCCGCAGATGTCAATGGATTTTGCTTTTATTGGCAAGTATCGCGTTTTATCTGTTTTCCGGGCCGAAATACATTGTATTTATTTTAATTACGGCATGGAGCACATATTTGCTGGCGCTTCGTATTCAGGCGTTGCACCGGAAAGAAAAAAGCGTGCTGGCCGATCCCGACTTAAAAAAGGAAAATAAGAAAAAAATCAAAAAGAAATTTACCAGAAGAAAAAAGGTATGGCTTCTTCTTGATTTCTTAATCAATATTGGTCTGTTATGCGTCATTAAATACCTTGATTTCGCATTGAGCGGAGTGACTGTACTCCTGCAGCATTGGGGAATTGATTGGAGCAAAACGTTTAATTTTGTACTGCCTCTGGGAATTTCATTTTATACCTTTATGACCGTAGGGTATATTTTGGATATTTACTGGAAGCGTTACGAGGCGGAGAAAAATCCGCTGCGGTTTATGCTCTTTACCATGTATTTTCCGCATATCCTTCAGGGGCCGATTGCAAGATACAATAAATTGGCACCACAGTTTCGTGAGAAACACCGTTTTCAATATGATAACTTTACCAAAGGCATTCAACTGATGCTTTGGGGTTATTTTGAGAAAATGGTGATTGCGGACAGGCTGGCCATTTTTGCCAACGGCGTATATGCAAAGTGGGATACGCTGACCGGCGTGCCGCTTGTGATTGCCATTGTATTCTTTTCCATGCGGCTGTATTTGGATTTTCAGGGCTGTATGGACATTGCGCGCGGTGTATCCCAGATGCTTGGCATTGAACTGGAGCTGAACTTCTGGCACCCGTATTTTTCAAAGAATATGCCGGAATTCTGGAGAAGATGGCATATCACGCTGGGTGCATGGTTTAAAGATTACCTGCTGTATCCGGTGTCCATGTCCAAACTGTGTAAATCCATCAACAAATTTACGAGAAAAAAATGGGGCAATCAGGTATCGCGTTCTTTATCCACAGTGATTCCTGCCGCATGTGTGTGGCTGATTACCGGAACATGGCATGGTGCGGCAATATGTTATGTTCTCTGGGGTATTTATCATGGAATTTTAATTATTTTAAGTTCATTGTTTGAAATACCGGTTATGAAGTTGAATGAAATACTTCATATCAATACAGAGTGCTGGAGTTTTAATCTTTTCAGAATGGCAAGAACGTTTGTCCTCTCTGCAATCGGACGTATTTTCTTCGTTGCCTCCGCAGGATTTACGCAGGCGATTGAAATTATAAAGCGGACGTTTGATTTTGGACACTTCAGATGGTATACTCTATGGGACGAAAGTCTTTACAGTTATGGCCTGAACCGTTATGAATTTAATTTGGCAATTCTCTTAATCGGACTGGTTTGGGTGGTCAGTATGCTTCAGGAGAAAATGGTGATTCGTGATGAAATCGCAAAACAGAATTTAATTTTCCGCTGGATATTGTATTTACTGCTTATTGCGGGTATTATTATCTTTGGAAAATACGGTACCGGTTATGATGCGGCGGCCTTTGTATATGGTCAATTTTAAGGAGATGTAAAACATGAATGATAATGTAAATTCAATCGTAGAAGCACTGAGCGTCAATGCAGAAAGGGTTCCTGACAAACTTGCTTTAGCGGACAAGAAAAACAGCGTAACGTTTGCGCAGCTTTGGGAGATGGTGCAAAAGGGAGCGACCTTTTTGAAACATCAGGGAGTTGCAAAAGATGACATTGTTGTAATCCGCGGCGGTAATAAGGTGGAATTTATGATTGCGGTTCTGTCAGTACATCTGGCAGGCGGGGCAGCCTGTCCGACAGAAAAGGCCATTAAGGACGACAGGGTTCTGGAGATTATGGAATTTCTCGGTTCCAAAGCCTATATTGCGGACAAGCCGGCAGACATTGAAACGATTAACAATATCAGCTTAAAAGAATTATTCAAATATGTAAAAGACGAGAATGCAGAAAAAGAAGCATTTGCATTTCCAAAGCCTGAGGCGCTGTCTGAAATTCTTTTTACGACCGGAACAACCGGAAAGTCCAAAGGAATTGAAGTAACCTTTGCCTGCGATATCAGTATTGCGCAAAACGTTATTGACAGCGTGGATATGTGCGAGGACGAAGTCGAACTGATGACTTCCCCAATCAATCATTCCCTTGGTATCCGGAGAACCTATGCTGCAATCTATCTCGGCAGCACCGCTGTGCTGACGGAAGGATTTAAGTTTGCAAACAGTTTTTATAAACTGCTTGATGAATATAAGGTAACGGCAATCACTTTTGTTCCGGCGATTTTGGAGCAGGTGCTTGCGGACAATGCAGAAAAATTCGCTACTTATAATAAACAGTTTCATTATATCCAGTTGGGATCAGCACCGCTGTCAGAAGCCAACAAGGAGCTTCTGGTAGAGATGTTTCCTGATGTGCGCCTGTACAACACTTACGGCGCTACGGAATCCGGCTGTACCATTATTTTAGAGTTCAGTAAATACGGCAATAAGCACAAGTGTATCGGAAGAAAAACCGTCAATACGACAGTGCTGTTTGTAAACGACCAGAGAGAAATCGTTACTCCGACGCCGGACAATCCGGGTTATCTGTCATTTAAGGGAACGATGAATATGAGAGGCTATTACAACGAGCCGGAAATCACTGCCGAAGTCATGAGCGATGATGGAATTGTCTACACCAATGATTTGGGGTATCTCGGAGAAGACGGTTTTGTCTATCTTCTGGGACGTGTCGGCGACGTCATCAATATGGGCGGTATTAAAATCGCCCCGACGGAAATTGAGGAGGTCGTAATGAAACACCCGATGGTAAAGGACTGCGCCTGTATTCCGATACCTGATGCGATTACCGGAGAAGCGCCAAAATTATTTGTCGCTTTAAACGACGGCTGCGAATTTGATCAGGTCGAACTGTCGAGGTATATGTTAGATAAACTGGAGTCTTTGAAAGTGCCGAAAGTTTTTGAAGTAATTGATGAGATTCCGCGTACTTTTAACGGAAAGATTATACGAAAAGATTTAAAGAATAGAAATTCCTAAATCAATCATTATAGTTACTGATATGTAAACAGTGAGCAGTTTATAAAAGCTCATGAGATATATAAGTCCAGCGGTGATATGTCAAGAGTAAATTGAAATTGTTTTTGAGTTATTTTCATATCATTTGCTGAAAAAAGGGT
>CANRMF010000009.1 GCA_947631665.1 uncultured Lachnospiraceae bacterium
ATTACATTCCTTCTTGTATGTACCTGCTACCGGGTGCTGGAATCTGGTAGGGTTTGTAGAGTTTCCTGTAATGGATACCCCGACATTTTCGTGGTGCATAATTGCCACGCCTTCCTGAACGTCGTCAGCGCCGTAACATTTTACTGTTGCGCGAAGGCCGTCTGAGTATGCCTTTTCGTATACGACATTCAGTTTTGCTTCTTTATAATCATACTTTGTTTCTACATAGGTAAATCCGTTAATTCTGGAAATAATCTGCGCTGCGTCTTTTCCGAGACCGTTTAAGATAACTCTTAACGGTTTCTGACGTACTTTGTTGGCCTTTTCAGCAATACCGATTGCGCCTTCTGCAGCCGCAAAAGATTCATGACCTGCAAGGAATGCAAAACATTCCGTTTCTTCTTCCAGAAGCATTTTTCCCAAATTACCATGACCAAGACCTACTTTTCTGTGGTCGGCAACAGAACCCGGAATACAAAATGCCTGAAGACCTTCTCCGATTGCAGCGGCAGCATCAGCGGCTCTCCTGCAGTCCTTTTTAATCGCAATGGCTGCGCCAACGGTATAAGCCCAGCACGCGTTCTCAAAACAAATCGGCTGGATTCCTTTTACGAGATTGTAAACATCTAATCCGGCGTCCTTTGTAATCTTTTCCGCTTCCTCAATAGAAGCAATTCCATAGCTGTTTAATACAGCGTTAATCTGATCAATTCTTCTCTCATATGATTCAAATAATGCCATTTTTGTTACCTCCTATTCCTTTCTTGGGTCGATAATCTTTACAGCATCAGCTACGCGGCCATACTGGCCTTTTGCCTTTTCCCAAGCTGTTGTAGGATCATCACCATTCTTAATAAAGTCTGTCATCTTTCCAAGAGAAACAAACTGGTAACCAATTACTTCATTGTCTGCGTCAAGGGCAATTCCTGTCACATATCCTTCTGCCATTTCAAGATAACGCACGCCTTTTTCCTTTGTAGCGTACATTGTACCTACCTGTGAACGGAGTCCCTTTCCTAAGTCTTCAAGACCTGCACCGATTGCAAGACCATCATCAGAGAAAGCGCTCTGTGTACGGCCATATACAATCTGTAAGAACAATTCTCTCATGGCTGTATTGATTGCGTCGCATACAAGGTCTGTATTTAAAGCTTCAAGAATCGTCTTTCCCTGAAGTACTTCCGCTGCCATCGCTGCAGAATGCGTCATGCCGGAGCAGCCAATCGTCTCAATCAATGCTTCTTCAATAATTCCATTTTTTACATTCAGACTCAGCTTACATGCTCCCTGCTGAGGTGCGCACCAGCCTACGCCATGTGTAAATCCTGAAATATCTTCGATTTTTTTAGAATGAACCCACTTGCCTTCTTCAGGGATTGGCGCCGGTTCATGATTTGCGCCCTTAGCAACAGGGCACATGTTTTCAACTTCCTTCGTGTAAATCATCTGAATACTCCTTTCAAAATAAAATTGCAGTTTCAAAGAAACAGCCATTGCTATCATTTTCTCATAAAATGACAAAATAGTCCATAGTAAAAAAATAAAAAGAAAGAATTTTAAAATAAAAAATACCGGCCCGCAGTTATCAGATTTTTACCCTGACACTGCAAGACCGGTCTTTTTATATGATATCATACAGTAATTATTTTATTTTAATTTTCTTAACAGCAGAGAAGTTACCATAAACTTTCTTTTCTCCGTCAAGTTTATACGCGCGTACCTTAAAACGGTAAGTTCCCGCTTTCAGTTTCTTTTTAAACTTCAATGTCTTTGCCTTTTTAATGGTTTTAACAAGTTTGAAACCGCCTTTCTTTGCTTTCATATAAACCTGATAGCCGACAGTATCTTTTACTTTTTTCCATCTTACGGTAACTGTATTATTCTTCTTTTTCAGTTTCTTCAGTTTTACTTTTACCGGTTTTGTCACAGGACGTTTCATAACCGTTACGGTACACATTGCGGTAATGTTTCCTTCCTGTGTTTTGGCTGAGATATAAACGGTTCCGGCCATTCTTCCGGTCACCCTTCCGTTTGCGTCAACGGAAGCAATCGTGCGGTTTGAAGTAACCCACGTCACATTTTTGTTTGACGCGTTTGAAGGCAGTACGGTTGCTGTCAGAACTTCGGATTCGTTAATATATACAACCATAGAAGTTCTGCTGAGCTGTACTGCTGTCGGCAGCACTCTTACATTGATTGTAAATTCTGCTCTGACGCCGCTGTCCGCAGTTGCATAAATTTTTGCAGTTCCTCCGGATTTTGCGGTAACCAGTCCATTCTCATCGACCGTTGCTATGGCATTGTTGCTGCTTGTCCACTTAACAGTACTGATAGTGGCAGTTGCAGGTAAAGTCTTAACTGCTAACTGCTGCGTTTTGCCAACCGGAAGATTATATGTCGCAGCTCCTACCGGAGTCACAGACGTAACATCATTCTTATAAACCTCTATCTTGCAGGTATCCTGATACCCGCCGTCTGCTGTTGTCACTGTAATGGTCACATTTCCTGATTGAACACCGGTGACGGTTCCATTCTCATCAACCGTTGCAATATTTTCATTACTGCTAGACCATTCGTAATCCGGATTTGTGGCGTTGAGCGGATATACTGTTGCGTGGAGCGTTACAGAATCATTTACTTCCAACTGCAGGTTTTCCTCTGTTATTTTAACGGATTCAACATCAACCGGAATCAATACCGGCGCTGATTCTTCACTTACGGAATTGCTCTGCAGCATATTTCCTTCGTCTGACACCGCTTCTACTGTATAAACATAATTTCCCGGCAGAAGGCCCGTACCTTCGTCGCCTTTGTCAGTATATGCCGTATCCGTTCCTTCATAAACGACATATTTCATCGCGTCATTGATATTGTTACGCGTCAGAATATATTTTACCGCACCGCTCACACGCGTCCATGAAACACTGATATTTCCTGTCTTTCCCAGTCTGGAAGCAGTGACTACGGATTTTGCAAGTTCCTTTGATACAGACACCTGACAGGTGGCTTTTACGTTAGGATTTTGCACAGAAGTGGCGGTAATCGTTGCCGTACCGTAATTTACGGCGGTAACAAGACCGGTGTCGGATACCGTCGCAACGTCGTCGCTTGATGATGACCACTGAACCTCCTGATTGAAGGCGTTTGCCGGGCCAATCAGATAGGTGAGCTGATATGTAGACGCTTCCGGCTTGTCTGCATCTAATTTAAGATTTTGCATATTCAGATTCAGGCTTTCCACGCCGACCTGCGTTTCGTCATATACCTCAATCTCCGCAACCTCAAATCTGTATGCGCCAAAAGCAGTTCCCTGAAGTCTTAAATATTTTGCAGTCTTTGGATCAAATCTGCAGATACGGTATTCGCTTCCAACGCCGTCATATACGGTGTAAACGTCTTCCCACTGCGAACCGTCATTTGAAATCTGAAGCTTATACCCTTTCATGTAGCCGCCCCGCCAGTCAATCTTTACAAGATTAAACTGCTGCGCCGTCGGCCATTCAAGCGTAATGTAATTCTCCGCCACAGTCTGTTCCGTATTCACAGACGGATCAAAATAATCCGAACCCCAGAACGTATCGTGATTTTCATCTTTAACCCGATCCGGTGTGTTTCCGCCCTCCGATACGGAAGCTGTCGCTGTCGCCTGCAGAGCGAGGTTTGGAATTTCTTTATCCGTCACGCTGCCGACTGTGTAAACCTCAATTTCAAAAAGTTTATATCCATATTGTGTCATTGCCCTTTTCTTTAAATCAAGTTTTACATACTTTGCCTGCTGCACGCCGAAATCATAAGTCAGCGTTCCCGCTTTTCCATTTGTCTCTGTGACAATCTTTGTCCAACTGTCTTCCTCGTTTGTCGTAGAAACATAAATGTCATATTCTGCTGCCGCAGCGGCCTCCCATGCCAGCACAATTTTGTCGATATCATAATTCTCGCCCAAATCTACAATCCACTGCTGCGGATCATAGTATGGATCGTCGTCTGAGAGAACCAGCGGTGACTGAAAGCCACTTCTGAAATCCCCGTCAAGAACACTGGCAGGATTATTATAGTCGTTTACATTGCTGCTATCAGATACCCACATACTCTTTCTGTACGCTACATTTGTTCCTAATGGCTGTCCTTCATACGCTTTAACTTCATTTTGAAAACTGATTGTCCCTGTCACCAGTACAATCACCATAATGAAGTTAAAAAATTTTTTCCTTAAATACATATACCTTTCATACCTTCCTATATTTATTTGATACCATACGTCTTCATTTTATGTACGATTTTTTCTGAAATCAAGGTAATTTGTAACGTTTTTTGTTTTTTGTGAAAATATGCCATAAAAACATTTCAAATTTGTTCATTATTTTTTTTGCGCGGAATTTTGCCGGTTTTTCTGAAGAATAAAGGGATTCGACTACTTTTTTCAAGAAATCACATACTTTGAACCATTTTTATCATCACAAAAAAGTAAGAGCGGCAGCCATAACAACCACCGCTCTTTTCTGAAAAGAACCCGTTTAATTAAAATAAATTTTGACAAAATTTTTTCATCATGTAAATTTATTATTCTTTATTTAATATATTTTCGTACATCAATCCGACTGCAAACCACAACGGCGCATAATCAAGCCGGATTACTCCGTTAATATTGTACGGGCTGCCGCTGTAATCCCATGGGCAGCGGTCTTTTCTTTTCAATAGCGAGCCTGTGGTATATTCCACTGCATAAATCCCTATGGTATAAATCATTCCGCGGTAAAATACATCTTTGTGATGATTTTTCAAGCCCCTGCTCACAGATTTGATGACCGACGCCATACCGTAAATCGGAAACATCCAGACGGACGTCTGCCCAATCATTTTATAGTCCTTCCTTTTAATACTGCAGAAGGAAGTCCAGAGCAACTCCATACAGCAGCCGCAAATTCCGCATTTCACAAAATCTTTTCTCATGATACAAGCCTCCACCTGTATCATTGTTGACCGGAAAATGGAAATTATTTGTATAACGGATATTTTTCTGTTAAAACTTTTACTTTTTCTTTTACGGCTTCGCAGTTTCCTGTCGGATTTTCGGCAATCAGTGCCATACACTCCGCAATCGTATCCATATCCTGCTCATTCAGTCCTCTGGTCGTCACAGCAGGTGTGCCAATTCTGACGCCTGAGGTAATGCCCGGCTTCTGCGGATCGTTCGGAATTGCATTTTTGTTACAGGTAATATTCGCTGCGTCCAAAGCAATTTCAAATTCCTTGCCGGTAATATTTTTACTTCTCAAATCCACAAGCATCAGGTGGTTGTCCGTACCGCCGGATACAAGGTCAAAGCCTCTGCTTAAAAGTCCTTTCGCCAATGCCTGCGCATTGGAAGCGACCTGAGCGGCATAATTTTTAAATTCATCGGTCAGCGCCTCTTTAAAGCATACCGCTTTTGCTGCGATGACATGCATCAGCGGCCCGCCCTGTATGCCCGGAAATACCGCTTTATTCAGTTTATGCTCCAGCGCAAACTCCTCGCTTGAGAGAATAAGTCCGCCTCTCGGCCCGCGCAAAGTCTTGTGGGTGGTCGTCGTCGTAACGTGCGCATACGGAATCGGGCTTTCATGCACTCCCGCCGCAACCAGTCCGGCAATATGCGCCATGTCAACCATCAGATATGCGCCTACCTGATCGGCAATTTCCCTGAATTTTTTGAAATCTATTTTTCTCGGATATGCGCTTGCTCCCGCTACAATCAGCTTCGGTTTTGCTTCTTTTGCAATCTTTAACACTTCGTCGTAATCAATATATCCGTTTTCATCGACTCCATAAGGAACAATATTGAAATATGTACCGGACATATTGACCGGAGAACCATGCGTCAGATGTCCGCCTGCATCAAGGCTCATACCCATTACAGTGTCTCCCGGCTGAACCAGCGCAAAGAAAACGGCCATATTTGCCTGCGCACCGGAATGTGGCTGGACGTTGGCGTAGGTACAGCCGAAAAGCTCCTTTGCCCGTTCTCTCGCAAGTTCCTCTACGATATCAACGTACTCACAGCCTCCGTAATATCTCTTTCCCGGATAGCCCTCTGCGTATTTATTCGTCAACTGGCTTCCCATAGCCGCCATCACTGCTTTACTGACAATATTTTCAGAAGCAATCAGCTCCAAATGACTCTGCTGTCTGTCATTCTCCTGCCGGATAGCCTGCGCTACCTCCTCATCAACTTTTTTCACTTCATCAAAAGTAAACATTTTCAAACCTCCATATGTACCGCACTGACTGACAGTGCGGTTATTCCCGAACAATTTTTTGCTCATCTTTAATACTTTATCATATCCTGCGTATTTTTAAAACGTATTTCAGCAAAAAAATAAAAGTTTGTCTTTACAAAGACAAAAAATTCGGGAACATTCTTTCAATCCACTGAAAGATTTTACTACTGTGGAGTATTTCCACCAGAAGTTTCCGGAGTATTTTCATTCCCGTTTCCGCAACTTTCCGTACCACATGGATTGTAAACGGTCTCCGTTCCGTCGTTTATCTCGCAGGGGCTTTCTTCGTCTTTCAACTGTCCCTCGCACTTCGGCGGTTCAAGTTCCAACGGTTTGATTTCCCTAAAAAGCAGTCCGCTCTCCACAAAATTAAGACAGGTGTTCTGGTCGTCGGACAGACTTGCCTTTGGCGGAACCGGTTTTCCGTCGTGTTCAAACTTATAAGTTTCATAATAAACTGTTCTAAGGAACAGAGAAATTCCGGCAGAAAACGTACCTGTGGTTTCATTAAAGTTCATCGCTTTTGCAACGACCGTAGCGTTGATACCATTGACGACCGTATTTTTGCCTGCCGCAAATCCGACGGTGTTGATTACCGGCGTTGCACCTGTGTCATCTGTATATCCTACGCCGTAAGGGGTATACAGTTCAACGGTTACGGATTGCGGATTGGTTTCGTCGTCCTGAAACGCCACGTCCGGACTTGTTGCGCTTCCCGGAAGATAATTTGCCGTAATAACGGTTGACGTCAGATAATTATTGCAGTCGCCAAAAATTTTCGCGCGGAACGTGACTGCAACATTGGTCAGTACCACTGTGCTGCAGTTTGCCCTCGCCGTATTGGTTACTGTTGTTGCCGGAATTCCTTCCGCTGCCGCGCTGAAAGTAACGTCAATGACGTCCAGCTGGACACATGACGCCGTCGGGTTTGCCGCAAGCACTGCTTCCGGAATCGTCACCGGTCTGCAGATATTGATACCGATTTCATCATAAACCACCGGCGCGTAAATAGATAAATGTTTCGGGCGTCCATTGATTGGAGTATTGCAAATGCCGCAGTTGCACGACATTCTGGAAGCTGCGCAATTTTCTCTTTTCATAAAATTCCTCCTATATTTCTTTAGTTTATTTTATGCAAACTCCCTCTTTTTGTTCTACTCCCACAGTTTTGTGAATAAGAAGTAATAAGGTTTCTTTTTGGTCATTGTCTATGGAATCATATCAAATCATTACGTTAAAATCCGGTCAGCCGTTAATTCTTTATCAGGAAAACGAAAAAGTCTATATGTATACGGTTTTTTCCGGCCGTATCCGCTCGTATGGGATTGTTTTTGACGATGTGGCAGAGCAGCTTCTTCTTTCTTCCGGCAGTAAGCAGTATGCGGCTTATCTCTCCACGAATGGAAAATTAAAATTGTACCGTCTTTCGGATATGCGGTTTGTGGAGCTTCTGACCTTTCCGGGAGAGGGCATGAAGCACACCGAATTAAAGCAACTTGCGTTTTCCGTATTCGATGAAAAAATGCTGCTCTTTTATTTAACCCATAATCTTGACGACAGCTCCAACGCTTTGTTTTATATTGATTTGGATTTCATCAACAAAAGTTCTTTTATTTTTCGGGGAGATTATTCTTTGAGTCGCTTTTCGACTGTTCCTTTGGAAGACAGCCTGCTTTTAATACTGAACTTCGGGGAAAAGACAAAGCTTCTGCTGCTCAATAAAGACAGGACTGTGGAAGCCTTTGAGCAGTCGCACTATTTTGACGGGAAAAATACGGGCAAAACAAAAGCAATGGAACAATTGAAGGAAAAATTGAAAGAACGGGAATATGAAATTACTTCCCTGAAACAAACATTTAAGGAACGGGAAGCAGAGATTACTTCCCTGAAACAAAAACTCTATGAAAAGGAAAATGAGATTTCCTCTCTGGAAAGCACACAGAAACATATTGCGAACCAATACAACGAACTGGCTGAATTTGCAGGACAGTTACAGGACGAATTGCGAAAAACGCGGTATTTATAAGCCCGAACTGTTCTAACAAATCACAGCCTCAATCAAAAATACTGCAATACAACTGGCAACGGACACCTGAAAAATATTTCCGCCCCTCCACGAAAAAACTATTGCCACCACAAGCGCAAGTGCGCCGGAAACAATCGTCTGCGTCGCAGTAAGAATTGCCGGAAAAATCATGACGGACAGCGTTACATACGGAACGTAATACAAAAAGGAACGGATAAACGGATTTCTAATTTCTTTCCGAATCAGCGTGATTGGCAAAACCCGAATCAGATAGGTTGCCACCGCCATCGCCAAAAGACACCAGTAAATATTATGACTCATCAGTATGTACCTCCTTTTCATCAGTCTTTAACGGACAAAAAACCGAAAATGCCGCAGCAATCACAATGGTTAAAAATAAAATGCGCAGCCCGTCGTTGAGTTTTTGAATGACCGGAATAATCTGCATCAGGGCGCTCATAAGAAAACTGACCACAATAACCGACAGTACAGTTTTATTTTTCTTTCCCTCCGGAAGAACGCACGCCATAAACATTCCGTATAATCCGACACTGAGAGCGCTGACTATCTGCAACGGAAGCGCGTTTCCCAACAGCACGCCGAGCGCCGTACCTGCCACCCAGCCCGGAGACGCCACCGCCGCCATTCCGAAAATATAATAAGGATTTACTTTCCCCGAAACCGCCACTGCCGCCCCGAAAATCTCGTCCGTAATAAAATATCCCATCAGCAGACGTTTCCACAGCGGTGTATTTTCGGGAATTTTCTGACTAAGCGTGCAGGACATCAACAGATACCTTGCATTTGCCACCATTTCCATCAATGTCATCAGCAAAATTCCGCACCCTGCGCCAAACAGTGTAAACGCAATATATTCACCGGCAGACGCATGAAGTCCGAAACTCACAAGCGCCGCCTCGAATGCAGTCACGCCGGCTCTTTTTGCCTGTATGCCCAATGTAAACGCCACTGCAAAATATCCCAGTGCGATCGGAACTCCCGTATGAATTCCTGAAATAAATGATTTTAGATTTGTACTTTTCATATGATTTATCTCTCTTTTTTACTATAACTGCATACCGCGCGCCTAAAGCCGGCGCCGGTAACGTCAAACAGTTCTCCCCGTCAGCCGAGCGCAACGTCCAAAACCATCATCAGCACAAAGCCTGCCGCAACGCCGATAGTGCCGATATTGGAATGTTTCCCTGCCTGAGATTCCGGAATCAGTTCTTCTACAACGACGTAAATCATAGCGCCCGCCGCAAAGGACAGCAGATACGGCAGTATTGGAATGACCGCATTCGTCAGCACAATCGTAACCGCCGCGCCGATTGGCTCTACCACGCCGGACAGTGCGCCGTACACAAAAGCTTTTGTCTTTGACATGCCCTCTGTGCGGAGAGGTATCGAAATAATTGCGCCCTCCGGAAAATTCTGAATTGCAATTCCGATGGCAAGCGCAAAAGCACCTGCAAGCGTTATCTCCGTATTTCCCGCCAATACGCCGGCAAAAATCACGCCAACCGCCATGCCCTCCGGTATATTATGAAGCGTTACCGCCAAGACCATCATCGTGGTTTTCTTCCACTTTGTTTTCACTCCCTCCGGCTGACTGCTCTTTAAATGCAGATGCGGAATCAGACTGTCCAAAACAAGCAGAAAAATCATACCGATAATAAAGCCCACGCCCGCCGGAACCCATGCAACCGTTCCATGTTCTTTTGCAATATCAATCGACGGTATAATCAGCGACCAGACGGAAGCCGCAATCATCACCCCTGAAGCGAAGCCCAGCAAAAACTTTTCCAGTTTGACATTCATTTTATTTCTCATGAAAAAAACCATTCCCGCACCCAGCACTGTTCCTGCCAGTGGAATTAACAATCCTGCAAATATCTGCATCTCTTTTCCTCCCTTTCCAATGGTTTTATTCACTTTCCCGTTATTATAACACCCTTATTTTATTCGTATGCATCATAACGGAAATTGTTTTTGTTTCTCTGCTTTTTCGCTTTGATTTCAAATGTTTCTCTGCTTTTCCGCTTTGATTTCAAATCAGTCTGCGTCAAAAATTTTTCCGGAAACAGAAAAAGAGAACTGAAATCTCCATATAAACAGAAACCTCAGCTCTCTTACTATCATCGGACTGTTTTCTCCGGATTAGTTGTTGATTAACTTTCCGCTCTCATCATTCCAGCTATACAGTTTTCTGATTTCCTCACCGACTTTTTCTGACGGGTGCTCGGAAGCCAGTTTTCTCATTGCCTTGAAATGTACCTGACGTCCGCTTGGTGACATATCAAGAAGAAATTCTTTTGCAAAAGAGCCGTCCTGAATATCGGACAGAATTTTCTTCATGGCTTTCTTTGTATCTTCTGTAATAATCTTTGGCCCTGTAATATAGTCACCGTATTCAGCAGTATTAGAGATAGAATATCTCATGCCTGCAAAGCCTGACTGGTAAATCAGGTCTACAATTAACTTCATTTCATGGATACATTCAAAGTATGCGTTTCTCGGATCATATCCTGCCTCGCACAATGTTTCAAAACCTGCCTGCATCAGTGCGCAAACGCCACCGCAAAGCACTGCCTGCTCACCGAAAAGGTCTGTTTCCGTCTCTGTTCTGAATGTCGTTTCAAGAACGCCGGCTCTTGCGCCTCCGATTGCCAACGCATATGCTAACGCCAAGTCAAGCGCTTTTCCTGTAGCGTCCTGCTCAACAGCCACCAGACAAGGAACGCCTTTGCCCTCCTGATATTCGGAACGTACTGTATGTCCCGGGCCCTTCGGCGCAATCATCGTAACGTCAACATCTGCCGGCGGTACGATACAACCGAAGTGAATGTTAAATCCATGCGCAAACATTAACATGTTTCCTGCTTCAAGGTTTGGTTCAATATCTTTTTTGTACATATCAGCCTGCTTTTCATCATTTATCAAAATCATGATAATATCAGCCTTCTTTGCTGCTTCGGCTGCCGTATATACTTCAAATCCCTGCTTTACAGCCTTATCCCATGATTTGCTTCCTTCGTACAGACCAATAATTACATGGCACCCGGACTCTTTCGCATTCAGTGCATGCGCATGTCCCTGACTTCCATAACCGATAACGGCAATGGTCTTTCCCTCCAATAAAGAAAGGTTACAATCTTCCTGATAATAAATTTTTGCTTCTGACATAATACGCCTCCATATGTAATTTAATATATTAACTGCTTTTTACAGTCAAAAACTATTTTGTATTTCTTGATAATCCGGTAATTCCGGTACGAACCAGTTCGAGAATTTCATAATCCTCCAACAGACTTAAAAATGCTGAAATCTTTGACGGCCCGCCTGTAATTTCAATCATCAGACTATCCTTTTCCACATTTACAATATTTGCGCGGAAAATTTCTGCCATAGCGACAACCTGCTGACGCTGTGTTACATCGGTTTTTACTTTTACTAAAATCAACTCTCTCGTAACGGACTTTCCTGCTTCCAAAACATCGACGCGCTTGATGTCCTCAAGTTTGGAGATCTGCTTGATAATCTGTTCTATCACATCGTCATCTCCTGAGACCACAATCGTCATGCGGGAATACTTTGGATTTTCCGTTTCTCCTACGGTCAGACTGTCAATATTGTACCCTCTGCGGCTGAACAATCCTGCAACTCTGTTCAATACGCCTGATGTATTGTCAACCAGTACTGATAATACCTTTTTATTCATATGTAAATCCTCTTTTCTCAGATTTTTCGCTCTTAATATACTACCACAGAAGTAATTTCGTTGCAATACTTAATCCCCACGCAAAAAGGACTTTTGGAAGGGTTCTCCCTCTCAAAAGTCCTTTCATGTGCCAAGAGCTACCTAGCGGACTTGAACCGCCGACCTCATCCTTACCAAGGATGCGCGCTACCTACTGCGCCAAGGTAGCATAATTACAAGCAACGAATTGATAATAGCATACTTTAAGCAAATTTACAACCGAAAATTTATACGGATTTTTCCACTGTGATTTACAAGTATCTTCCCAACGAAATTCATTACCGGATTTTTATATTTTCCACTTCTGTTGACGAATAAAAGAAATCATAATAAAATTTACTCATATTGAACTTTGCATACTTTATTTACAGATTGATTGGGAGGAAAATCATGGCTTTTGACGGTATTACAATTTCCGCTTTAGTAAAAGAATTTAATCAGATTTTATCTGAGGGAAGACTTTATAAAATCGCGCAGCCGGAAAAGGACGAATTGCTGCTGACTTTTAAGGCAAACAAATCTCAATACAAAATGCTAATCAGCGCAAACGCAAGTCTGCCTCTGATTTATTTTACGCAAAAAACAAAGCAGAGTCCTCTCACTGCCCCGAATTTCTGTATGCTTCTTAGAAAGCATTTGAACAACGGGCGGATTGTAAGCATTACGCAGCCCGGTCTGGAACGGATTATTGATTTTGAAATTCAACATCTGAATGATTTGGGCGATATTATGACAAAACACCTGATTGTGGAACTGATGGGAAAGCACAGCAATATTATTTTTACCGATGACAACGGCATCATTCTTGACAGTATCAAGCATGTAAATTCCCTGATGAGCTCTGTCCGGCAGGTTCTTCCCGGCAGACAATATTTTATTCCCGATACTACGGGGAAGAAAAATCCACTGGCAATTGAACGGGAAGATTTTCTTTTGACGGTATTCTCAAAGGCTCTGCCTCTGTCAAAGGCTCTCTATTTGTCGTTTACCGGCATCAGTCCTGTCATTGCGGAGCACCTCTGCTTTGAATGTAAACTGGATTCGTCCCAAAGCGCCAATACATTTGCTGCCGGCGACCAAAATCTTATCTGGAGCAATTTTTACAAACTGCGCCGCCAGATTTCTGAGGGGCAGTTTTCTCCGGTAATTTATGAGAAAAACGGAAAGCCGGAGGAATTTTCCGCAATTCCATTGACAACATACGCCGACTGCACGAAAGTGCCTTATGAAAGTATCAGCAGTCTTTTGGAGGATTATTACGCCAAACGGGATTTATATACGAGAATGAGGCAGAAGTCTGCAGATTTAAGAAAAATAGTCCACAATGCTTTAGAACGCGAAAATAAGAAATACAATCTCCAGTTAAAACAGATGAAAGACACGCAGAAAAAGGATACCTATAAAGTTTATGGAGAAATTCTTTCCGCATATGGATACTCCGTTGAGACGGGCGCCAAAGAATATATCGGAGAAAACTTTTATACCGGCGAATCTGTAAAAATTCCTTTAGACCCAACGCTTTCCGCAATTGAAAACGCAAAAAAATATTTTGATAAATACAGTAAATTAAAGCGCACTTCGGAGGCGTTGTCGGAAATTCTCGTGACAACAAAAAATTCCGTTCAATATCTGGAAACCGTTCTTATGGCAATCGACATGGCTGATACCGAAGACGACCTGAAAGCCATCAGCGCGGAGTTGTCGCAGACCGGATATATCAAAAAGAATTACCACAAAAATAAAAAAGAGAGAATCAAAAGCAGGCCGCTTCATTTTCTCTCCTCCGACGGATTTCATATCTATGTCGGAAAAAACAATCTGCAAAATGAAGAAATTACGTTCAAACTCGCAAATGGCAACGACTGGTGGTTTCACAGTAAAAAGTTTGCAGGCTCTCATGTGATTGTGAAGGGGGACGGCAGAACGCTGCCGGATTCCACCTTTGAAGAAGCCGCGAGGCTGGCGGCTCATTTTTCAAAAGGTGCTTCTCAGGATAAAGTCGAAATTGATTATGTTCAAAGAAAACATTTAAAGAAAGTCAATGGCGCAATTCCGGGATTTGTTATTTATCACACCAATTATTCGATGAGCATTTCTCCTGACATCAGCGGCATTTCTGAACTTCCGTCATAACTTTTACGTTTGGATAAAAAGTTGAATTTTGCATGTAAAATCTTGTTTAATTCATGAGTTGCCGGGTGAAATTACATGTAAATCTGGGTAAAAAGTTGAATTTTGCATGTAAAATCTTGCGCAATTCATGGGCTGTCGGGCGAAATTACATGTAAATCTGGGTAAAAAGTTGAATTTTGCATGTAAAATCTTGTTCTATTCATGGACTACCGGGCGAAATTACATGTAAATCTGGGTAAAAGTTGAATTTTGCATGTAAAATCTTGTTCTATTCATGAGCTGCCGGGTGAAATTACATGCAAATCTGGGTAAAAAGGTGAATTTTGCATGTAAAATCTTGTTTAATTCATGAGTTGCCGGGCGAAATTACATGTAAATCTGGGTAAAAAGGTGAATTTTGCATGTAAAATCTTGTTTAATTCATGGACTGTCGGGCAAAATTACATGCAAATCTGGGTAAAAAGTTGAATTTTGCATGTAAAATCTTGTTTAATTCATGGACTGCCGGGTGAAATTACATGTAAATCTTGGTAAAAAGGTGAATTTTGCATGTAAAATCTTGTTCAATTCATGGGCTTTCAAGCAAAATTACATGCAAATCTGGGTAAAAGTTTAAATTTTGCATGTAAAATCTTGTTCTATTCATGAGTTGCCGGGCGAAATTACATGTAAAATCAAGCGACAAGTCGAAATTTGCATGTAATGACCTGCGCAATAAAAAAGCCGCAAAACTGGCGGCTCGTTTTTCAAAGGGCTTCTCAGGAGAAAGCGGTATTTCTGAACTATTGTCATGGTTTTTGCATAAAAAGAACATTCTCTCAAACAAGACATTTGATATTATGTTTGTTTTTGAGAATGTTCTCTTTTATTTTCGTTATTCTACAACAACTTTTACAACTCTGTATACACCATTCTGCGCATATACATAAATCTTACATTTTCCTTTTTTTACAGCTTGCAACATGCCTTTCTTTGTCACTCTGACCACTCTGCTGTCTGAACTTTCAAAATAAATCGGTCTGTGCCGTTTTATCTTTGTTTTCCTGATTTCTGTCACTGCCTTTGCCTTCAATCTGAACCTGTGACCTTTTTTCAGAAGCACTCTGCTGCTGTTGACCTTCAGTTTCTTTGCGTTTCCGGCCTTTCCCCCTCTCGTTGCCGAGTGAATCATCTTTGACACTGACAACACATTGCCACTGCTGTCCACTGCCATAACAAGGTATTTATAATACGTTCCTTTTTTCAGTTTTTTGTGCGTAAAGGATAGCGCATTGGTCTGCGTCAGTTTTTTCACTTTCGTCCCGCATTTTGCTCCATAAACACGATAACTTGTCGCTTTCCGAACTTTTCTCCAAGTAATTTTATTACTCTTTTTTGTTGTTCTGCGGACTCTTGCGCGCAATTTTCCAAATACAGAACCTTTGAAGTCTTTATCATTGCCTGCATTTAAGATTTCCTGTTCTGCTTTTTCTGCCGCTCCCGTTTCCGGCGCCTTTTCCATGCTTGTCATCTCAGCCGTACTATCACTATTGTGCGGCTTCACCGTCGTGATCTCCTGCCGCTTCGGTGTGGTCGGTTCCTGCACTTTTGATGTCGTGCTTTCTATCGGTTTTTCCGTCGTTGTTTCCATCGGTTTCGGTGTGATGCTTTCTGACGGCTTTTCTGTTTTCGTTTCCACAGGTTTCGGTGTGATGCTTTCCGCCGGCTTTTCTGTTGTTGTTTCCACCGGCTTTGGCGTAACGCTTTCTGACGGCTTTTCTGTTTTCGTTTCCACAGGCTTTGGCGTAATACTCTCTGACGGTTTTTCCGTCGTCGTTTCCACCGGTTTCGGTGTAACGCTTTCTGACGGTTTTTCCGTTGTCGTTTCCACCGGCTTTGGCGTAACGCTCTCTGACGGCTTTTCCGTTGTTGTTTCTACCGGCTTCGGTGTGATGCTTTCTGCCGGTTTTTCCGTCGTCGTTTCCACCGGTTTCGGCGTCGTGCTTTCCGTAGGCTTTTCTGTCGTACTCTCTACGGTGACCGGCTCCTGCGGTATGCCTACTTCTCCGGTCAATGTATTATAGGTAATTGTAGTCAGGGCTGATACTTTATCCCCTTTGACACTCTGCACTGAAACCGTATATATTCCCTCCACTGCGAACAATTCCTCAGAGAAATTTACAGCAGATATGTTTACGGTCGTGATATATTTTCCGTTTAAGTAGACATTATATCCCTCTGCTTCCGGCACCGGTGCCCATGCAAAGTAATATGGCAGATTGTCATTGCCTGCATAGGTCAGTCCCTCCGGCGCTTTTAAATCCGAAGTTACATTTTCTACCGTTGTCGTTTCCACCGGCTTCAGTGTCGTGCTTTCTACCGGTTTTGGCGTGGTGCTTTCTATCGGCTTCGGCGTGGTGCTTTCCGCCGGCTTTTCTGTTGTCGTTTCCACAGGCTTTGGCGTGGTACTCTCCGCCGGTTTTGGCGTAGTGCTTTCTATCGGCTTCGGTGTGGTGCTCTCTGCCGGCTTTTCTGTTGTTGTTTCTTCTTTTTTCCTGACCGCCGAAAAATCAGCTACATTACATGCGCCGGAATCTGCTGTGATTGAAATCTTATATTGACCTTCCTGAGCGAATGTAAGGTCTTCAGAATACTCTGCAAACACTTCCCAGCCGGAGGTCGCCTGCACCGGAATTGAAACGGCTGTCCTGCCGTCTATTTTAATTATCATATTTTTTGCGTTATACTGCGCATCTCCCGCCGCAAATCTGAATGTAAAAGTATAAGTTCCCGCTTCTTTAACATGGATATCATATTCCAAAACGGAACCGTTATTCAAATCGCCTGCATAGGTTGTAGTTCCCTCATGAATTGTGATTTCATCTGATTTTGACGCATAAGATTCCACCGGCACAGTACCCGGAATTTCTGTGACTGTCGGCTGCTGAGGGACATCTTGCGCTGACAGCGTATCGCGAATTACACTTAAAAGCGAATGTTCTCCAAAAGAATCCTGCGACAGTTCCCAAATCATAATACCGCCGTAGGATTTGCTGAGCTGCGCTTTTTCCCGAATTGTATTTTCGCCATTATAATAAACCGTCTTGCCGTTGATTATCGTAGTGTCCTGAAACCGGTTATTCGCATCGGCATTGATAATATCCCCATAGGAATAGGCGTCGCTGTATCCTCCCGGCCCATATCCGTAAAACGGAACGCCAATAACAAGTCTGTCGTCTTCAATTCCTTTATTTTTATAATACGAAATCTGGTTGTTTACAAAATTCATGGAAGCAACCGGCCCGTTTCCTGCATTTTCGTCATAAGTCATTAAATTGACAAAATCAAAATATTTGTATGTACTGTTCAAAACAGCGTCGGTAAACCATGAGGATACCGCCATCGTCAGCAGTTTTCCCTGCGCTTTTAATCTGCCGGACAGTTCGCTGATAAACGCCTCGAAATTATTCCAGAAATTGCCGTCTGTTACTTCTGTGTCAATATCAACGCCGTCTAAATCATACTGCGCCACATAATTCATAATCTGATCGACGATTGCCGTCCTCTTTTGCGCCGTACCAAGCGGATTATCGCCGGTGTCAAATCCACCGCCACCGCCGATGGCAATCAACGCTTTAACGCCATTCTGATGACACTTTCCTACAATATTTTGAACATCTCCTGCGGAAAATCCTGAAGTCAGCGTCCCGTTTGCATAAGTCATAAAAGATAAAACGCAATGCGTTAAGCCTGAAAAATCAATCTGATTTACGGCATAGGTTTTATATGACGGAAGATATCCGACCACCCTGCCTTTTGCAGGTTCCGTTGTCTGTGGCGCAGTCGGCTGCTGCGTCGTCTGTTCGTCTTCGTTATCTTTGTCGGAAGGAAACCCGGGCTTTCCCGAAACAGAAGTAATGTAAAACGGCTCCCATGTTCCTACCGATGTTCCGCAGGCGTGCAAAATTCCCGCTGTGGCGTCATTGACATCTGCCTGTACATAATAATTGTTCGTATAGGTTCGGATTGCATAAGTTCCGTTTTCCTGTTTTTCCAGATAAAACTTTTCCCAATCGCTGATTTTACTGCTTCGGGCAATAATCGGATTTTCAGTATCCGTATCGTCAAATACGGCGCACAGATATTTATTGTTTGCTCTGGATTGGAAAGAAACAGTGCCATCGCTGTTCGGAATAATTCTAAACTGTTCCCATTCCCCTGCGGAGTCCCTGTCTGCAACAAGATTGGCTTCTCCGTAATGGTCTGCGACAACATATTTGGAGTTAATTGCCGCCTGAAGCGTATAATAATCGTCATTCGTGTATTCCTTATCCGCAAAAACAACAGTGCCCGGAAGCTTCGTACGCATATGATTGTATGTTACGCCTCTGTCGTCCACATTGGTTCCTATACTGGAACTGCCCCAAATTCTCCTGATATCCGTTTCCGAACTTGTTGACGGTTTCACCTTTTCATTGCCTGTCTCATGATAAATTCCCCAGCTTCCCATGCCTCTTGCCTTATAAGACCAGTTGGTATAGTGCCAGCCTGCATTATTCATCTTGTCCAAAACATACTCCCATGATTTTGCCCCGTCAAAACAGTTAAACTCACCAATATACGTCGGAACGCCGTAATTTGCATTGTTGACACTGTTCACAAGATTATCAATCGCATTGACTTGTCCATTATAGTTTGCGTCGGTATCGGCAACATAATCCCATGGATAATGATGGTATTCATACATGACATTTTCCCAGCCGTAAGTCTTCGGGTTCGGAAGATTGGATACGCCCCAGCAGGATTCCATAATAATAATATGGTCTGCATCGACTGAACGGATTGTATCATACATTCGGTCATAAAATTTCCAATGCTTCTCGCCGGTTGTTCCCGCTTTTTCTCCCGGCTCATTTAACGTGTCATAACCTGCCACCGTCGGGTTTCCGGCGTAATGCTGCGCCACGTTGCGCCAGAGTTCAAGCGTTTTGCTCATCAGACTTTCATTACTGAAAAAAGTAACATCGGAAGCAGAATTGATAACCTCGCCAGAATGATCCTGTCCGTTTTGCGAACCGAACGCTCCATGAAGGTCTAAAATCACATAAATGCCCCGTTTTCCCGCCTGCTCAACAATCCAGTCCAGACGTTGGAACGCATTTTCCCTGAGCACCCAGTCATTTCCTGATTTTTTGTATAAATTCATATAAGTAAACGGTACGCGCAGGACAGACATTCCCAGATTTTGACAGCGGTCAAAGTCTGCCTCCGTAAAATAATTGCTTTCATAATAATCTAACAGCTCCAACGCCTTATCCTGCCCAAACCTGCCGGTCAATGTTTCCAGAATTTCTTTCTGGTCTTCTGCGTCTGTGGAGCTCATCCATGATTCCTGTACAAACAGATTTCCCAGATTCGTTCCCCTGAGATAGACGTTGTTTCCTTTTCCGGAATTATTTTTTATGTAAGTCCCATCTGTCTTTAAAAAATCATATTGCGTAAATCCGCCGGATTCCGCTTTGACGTCTTCTGTTTCTGCCGTTAATTCAATGCCCGTAAAAAGTCCAACGGTCATACACAATGATACGCACCATGCCATAAGTTTTTTTGCTAACATACAAACCTCCCACATTTTTCATCTGTAAAAAATTATAGACATTTTTTTCCACATTTTCCATAATATAAAAGTGTTTTTACGACAATTCTGAAATTTCGTCATGTTTATAGTAAAATGAAAAAAGTTTTGTGCATTTAGCATAAACCTGAAACGTTTTTTTGTTTTTATCTGCCCTTTGAAAATCATTTTCGGATAAAAAAAGATTTTATTTTTTCCGCGCCGCAGTTTCCACACAGGAACAAAATGCCAAAAGTTTCCGGTCATATAAAAAAGCTGCGTTTTTCTGTCATTTGCATTTAACAGAAATTCGCAGCTTTCTTTGCTTCAATTTGTTTTAATCGCTTCTACCCCATCAGTTCCCTGTATAACTGTTCATATTTTTCAGCAGATGCCTTCCATGAAAAGTCTACCGACATGGCTCTTTCGACCATTTTATTCCAGTCTCTCTTTTTATCATAATAGATACGCTCTGCATATCTGACAGTTCCCATCATTTCATGCGCATTGTAATTGCAGAATGAAAATCCGGTTCCTTTGTTTTCAAATTCGTTATATGGCTCTACGGTATCCTTTAATCCACCCGTTTCGCGAACGATAGGCAGCGTGCCGTATCTTAAACTCATCAACTGGCTCAATCCGCATGGCTCAAATAATGATGGCATGAGAAATGCATCACAGGCCGCATAGATTTTATGAGAGAGTTTCTCAGAATAATAAATATTTGCAGATACGGAATTACCATATTTCCAATCAAAGTGTCTGAACATATTTTCATAACGTTCTTCACCTGTACCCAAAATCACGAACTGTACCGCGTCCTGACAAAGTTCGTCCATAACGCAGGCAATTAAGTCCAGTCCCTTCTGATCTGTCAGTCTGCTGACAAGACCGATCATCATTCTCTTTGGATCTACTTCAAGTCCCAATTCCTTTTGTAAAGCAACTTTGTTTTTTACCTTTTCTTTTCTAAAATTGTCCTTTGAAAAATGATGATCAATAAACGCGTCGGTTGCAGGATTGTACTCGTCATAATCAATTCCGTTGACAATTCCGCGAAGCTGCCCTGCTCTCGCGCGCATCAGACCGTCCAGCCCCTCGCCGTAGAACGGCGTTTTGATTTCTTCCGCATAGGTGTCGCTGACCGTCGTAATTAAGTCTGCATATACCAGACCGCCTTTTAAATAATTTCCATCATCATAATCTTTTAACTTGTCATCAGTGAAATAATAGTCAGACAGACCTGCGATATCCTTAATCGTATCGACGTCCCAAACTCCCTGAAATTTCAGGTTGTGAACCGTCATAATGGATTTAATTCCCTGATAAAATTCACCCCAGCCAAAGCTGTCCTTGAGATAAACAGGAATTAAACCGGTCTGCCAGTCATGGCAGTGGATAATGTCCGGTCTGAAATCTATAATCGGAAGTGCGGACAAAACTGCCCGGGAGAAAAATGCAAATTTTTCAAGATCGTATCGGACGTCACTGTACGGCTTTGGCCCTGAAAAATAGTATTCATTGTCAATAAAATAAAATTTTACGCCTTCATACTCCATTTCCATGATGCCGACGTACTGCCTTCTCCAGCACAAGTCCATGTAAAAATGGTTGACATACGTCATCTGGTTTTTCCATTTTTCGTCCATGCACATGTATTTCGGAATCATGACCCTGACGTCATACTCCTCTTTATTAAAACATTTCGGCAGGGAGCCGACAACATCTGCCAGTCCTCCGGTTTTAATAAAAGGTACACATTCTGATGCTGCAAATAATATTTTTCTCATATCGCTTCCTCCCTCAGTAGGTTATTTCTCTTATGTATATAGTACTAAATTATTCCAAAAAATGGTAGTCAAAATTTATGAAATTTTATTTTTATCTGCATTTATATTCTAATCTTATTTTATCCGAAATCAGCGCAATAAATTCAGAGTTTGTAGGTTTTCCTTTTTCCACGTTAATCGTGTATCCGAATAAATCGTCGATTGTTTCCATCTTTCCCCGATTCCATGCGACTTCAATGGCATGGCGGATTGCCCGTTCCACGCGGCTTGGCGTCGTCTGGAATTTCTTTGCAATGCTCGGATAAAGAATTTTGGTAATCGAGTTGAGCATTTCATTGTCGTTGACGCACATAATAATGGCTTCCCTCAAATACTGGTATCCTTTAATATGCGCGGGAACGCCGACGTCGTGAATGATATTGGTTACGTCGCTCTCAATGTTGCGCTCCATAAACTGCTTGCGGTCTTCGTTTGCTCCGACAATCTTTTTATTTTCCGGCAGATTTTTTCTGTAACTGCGCACGCCCTTTACCCTGTCTGCAATCATATCGGTTTCAAAGGGCTTCAACAGATAATAGCCTGCGCCGTAGCCGAAAGCGTCCTGAATGACTTTCTCGTTGCTGATTGCTGAAGTGATAATAAAAAACGGCGGTTTTATCATGGCTCCGTCTTTCGTAATCTTGTCCATCAGGGAAAGCCCGTCCATTTTCGGCATAATCAGGTCAAGAATTACGACGTCTGGACGGTTTTTCTTGATTACGTCATAAGCCTCCTCGCCATTTTTCGCCTTGCAGGTCACAGTGATTTCATCATCTTTTTCTAACGTACTACAAATTGTATCAATAATTTTTTCATTATCGTCCACAACTGCAACACTTATTTTATTCATTTTTCCTCCTAAATATCAAATTACAGTACTGCTTTTTTTAATTTGACATAGTTGATTATAATTTGTTATGAAATGATATTCAACTTAAAAAAATCGCATAAAATCCCATAATTCGACATTTGGTGTGCGGCGTAACGTCACGAACCGAGATATACCGTCAGTTTTTCTTTATCCGCTAATTGAATTTCTGAGCCGTCTCCCAATTCATAGTAGACCTTCGTCGGTAACTGTTTCCCGTTGAGCCTTGTTCCGTTTGTGGAATCATAGTCTGCCACACGATATTTTCCGTCTTTGTAGGAAATGACGGCGTGGACTTTGGAAATATAAGTTTCCGGAATAACAATGTCCGTACCCGCGCGCCCAATCGTAAACGGCGACTTTGCAATCGTATATTTTTGGTTGTTATGTATAATAATCGCGCCTTTATTCTGTACGGGTTCTACCGGCTTTGCATAATTTCTGGTAGCGCTTTTTACCGGACTTTTCTTTTTGCGTAATTCCAGATTTGCGCTGGAGAAAGGATTGATTACAATACCATGCAGATACTCGGAGTCATTCATAAAAGAATAAGCGTCAGCCGCCGCAATCCGTACCAGAGAAAATTTTTCCATATATTCTACCGGCACCTGCTCATAAGAAGTAAAAACGGGCAGCATACGCGTATTTTTTTCATCTTTGACCACGTCGGGTTTTAAGTTTACCCCTTCGATGCTCTCCTCGTATACCTGACAGTCGGAAAAATCTGTCCTGCATGGAATGATAATCTCCGTATCCTGAAATAATTCCACAATATCTCTTTTCCGGATATTCTTTTCAGGCTTTTTATTATACTTTTTAATAAGCTCCTCAATTTCTTTGATAAGTTCAGAATTTTTTCTAGCCATAATTAACCTCCAACGAAAACTCTCCTGACAGTCAGGTTTTACGCAGGACTTCAATCCGGGACGGGCCAAAAACATACCTGCCCCGGACTGCTTCCTTCATAGGAAAAACAATACGGTATTTTGTTCTTCACTGACTAATATTTATATTATACTACATTTTTCCTTATAAATCCTCATAAATTTTATCAAACAGAATTCCGTACCCGTATTGCGGATTATTTACCATGACATGTGTCAAAATTCCAACAATTTTTTGGTTCTGTATAATCGGGCAGCCGCTCATTCCCTGTACAATTCCGCCGGTCTGCTCAATCAGCTTCGGATCCGTAATTTTAATGACCATATTTTTTTCAGAGGAAGCGTACTCAATCTGAATAATCTCTATCTCATAATATTGCGCTTCCCCGCCATATATGAATTTAATTTCCGCTTTTCCGCTTTTTATTTCATCGCTGCGGGCAATTTCCACCTTTTCCGTTTTCAACGCCTGAATGGACTGCGCGTCAACCACGCCCCAGATACCGTTATCCGTATTTTTTGTAATCTGTCCCACCTTATTGGACTCCTGATAATCAATCGAGCCGCATAGACCGCCCGGCTTTCCCGCTTCTCCTTTTTTGACGCCCCAGATATTTGCCTGATAGAGCAGCCCGTCATTGGACGATAAAAGACGTCCGGTGTCCACGTCGCAAATTCCATGCCCCAGAGAGAAAAAATGATTGTCCTCCGTCAGAAAACTGATTGTGCCGATACTCTGCATGTCGTCGCGGATCCAAATTCCAAGATGATATTCTCCCTCCGGATTTTTCTGCGGGCAGACCTTCTCCACTTTCGTCTGATTTTGGCTTAAAACAGTCATTTGGATTTCTTTTGCGCCGTTTTTTTCAATCAGGTATTGGAGCTGTGATTTGTTGCCCACCGCAATGTCGTTAAATTTTGTAATATAGTCGCCGGGTTTAATCTTTCCCTTTGACGGGTTGACCTTCTCTCCGTTTTCATTTTCAAACTCCACGCTGTCAATCACCATCACGCCGTTTGTTTTTAAGTAAATCCCTGAGGGAAGCCCTACCGGATAAACGTATTTCTCCTCTATCGGGTTGTCCACCGCTAATGTACTGAATTTGTCTTTTCCATATAAAATAAAAGAAACGATTGCTACGATGAGCAATCCAAGCAGCATATATTTTAAAAACAGTTTTCTTTTTATTCCTGTATACATAAAAAACCTCCACATATTAAAGTCAAGGCTAAAAATCCTTCTCTTTTAATATGCGGAGGTTTCCCTCATTTAACCCAAGTTACTTTTTACTTGCTCTGCCATATCTTTCATTTCCTCTGCCTGAACGAAAGAGGCGTTTGTAATTTCCGTTCCGCCGTTAATCCGGACAATTTCACGTATGGAGGCGTCGCGGTCTAATTTGCTCAGCGTAGTAATCGTCCTGTCATTGCGCAAATGCTTTTCAATCAGATAATGATCGTCTGCCATTGCCGCAATCTGGGACAAATGGGAAATACAGATAATCTGATGTTTTCTGCTGATTTTTGCGAGTTTTTCAGCCACCTTCTGAGCGGTTCTGCCGCTGATTCCGGTATCAATTTCATCAAATATCAGCGTATCCACATCGTCCTCTGACGCCAAAATCGACTTGATTGCCAGCATAATTCTGGACAATTCCCCGCCGGAAGCGATTTTCGCAAGCGGCTTCAGCGGTTCGCCCGGATTTGTCGAAATCATAAACGATACATGGTCAAATCCGTTTTCCGTAATTTCCTCCGTTCTGGAAATGACAATCCGAAAATCAACGGAGAGAAAATTCAATTCCTCCAGCGCTGTCACAATCAACTGCTCCAGCTTTTCTGCGGCACTCCTGCGCGCATCTGAAATTTTTTCGCAGATTGCTTCCATCTCCCGATAGCAGGATTGCATTTCCGAGCGGATTTTTTCCAATTCGTCATTCAAATTTTGCAGCCGTTCCAGATACGCCTGTTTTTCGTCGGCATATTCGCAAATCTCCTGAATACTGCGGCCGTATTTTAATTTTAAATGACTGATAATGTCAAACCGTTCTTCCACTTCCCGCGCGGTTTCAGCGTCAAATTCCATATTCCGGTGGTATGCTTCGATATCGGAAACAAGTTCCCGGCAGAGTTCGTCCATTTCATAAAGGGCGTCCTGCATATTTTTGACGGAATCATCATAGCCGGACACGCGGTTCATTTCCGTAATTGCGCGGCCAATCTGTGCCCCTGCGCCGTTATCCTGTTCATAACCAAGATATTGATAAATGGAAGAAATTGCGGAAAGAATTTCCTGACTGTTTGAGACAAACTTCATCTGCCGCTCAAGTTCTTCATCTTCGCCGATTTTTAAATTTGCCGAAGTAATTTCAGAAACTTCAAATTGCGCAAATTCAATCTCTCTGGCGCGTTTTGCCTCGTCAATATCCATCTCTGCCAAAAGTTTTTTCAGTTCTGCATAACGCGTATATTTTTCTTTTAGTTGTCTGCGCAAAGCGCCTGTTTCATTCGATGCAAATTGATCCAGAATTTCCAAATGTTTCTTTTCATATAAAAGCGACTGGTGCTCGTGCTGTCCATGAATATCTACCAGCACAGACATCACCGCTTTTAACGTAGATAAATTAACCGTTTCGCCGTTAATTTTTGATACGCTGCGCCCGTCGGATATTCTCCGCGTTACCGTCACATAATCGCCGTCCATACAGATATCATACGCTTTCAATTGTTCCGCCTCTTTTTCCCCTATTTGGAATGTCATCTCCACAAGGGAATAATCTGTTCCCTGACGGATTATCTCTTTGGAGGCCTTCTGTCCCAGCGCAACATTTACAGAGCCTAACAGCAGAGATTTTCCGGCGCCGGTCTCTCCCGTAAACACAATCAGTCCGTTTTCAAAATCAACGTCAATTTCTTCAATCAACGCCATATTTTTTACATGTAAATTTTTTAACATTGTTCCTCCTTCTTGTGTTTCTCCCCAAGTATTACGCCGTATCTATTTTTTCAGATGTTCGAGATAAAAACGGACTTCCTCTGTCCTGTCCGCATTTTTTACCGCGCACATCACCGTATCGTCTCCGGCAACGCAGCCGATAATCTCTTTGATTTCCAGCGCGTCTACCGCAGTCCCGACTGCCATTCCCATGCCGGAAGCGGTTTTAATAACCAAAAGATTTCCTGCAGTGTCCAGAGATACAATATTATCCTGCAGCACTCTGATATATTTTTCTTTCGCCGAAGTTTCCAATTCGATGTGTTTTGCAACCGCATACGCCTGTCTTCCGTCTTTCAGCGGCGCTTTAAAGAGATTGAGCTCTTTAATGTCCCGCGAAACCGTCGCCTGCGTTACGGCAAATCCGTCCTGAATCAGTAAATTGGCGAGTTCCTCCTGTGTTTCAATTTGATTGTTTTCAATCAGGTCAATAATTCTTTTTTGTCGTTTTTCTTTCATACTAATCACCTAATTTGTCTTTAATCGCCTGTAAAAAACTGCTTTCGTCAAGTTTTACAATTTTTGTCTGTTCCTGCGCCGCCTTTATCCGGATAACGTCTCCGGAAAGCAGATCAAAGATACTGTCCCCATCAAAAATCGCTTTCCGTAATTCTATATTCGGCTGCTTTGTCTGCCCAAGATGAATTTCCAACGTATCCTGTTCGGAAAATATAATACTTCTATTTCCCATCGTATGCGGGCAGATTGGCGTCATTAAAATCATTTTGGAATCCGGTCTTGCCACCGGCCCGCCGGCAGATAAATTGTATGCGGTAGAGCCGGTCGGCGTAGACAAAATCACGCCGTCGGCAGTGTATTTTCCAAGAAGCTGTCCGTTGACAAACACATCAAACAGCGTCACTGCCAAGTCCCCGCCCCGATGAATGACAATATCATTTAACACATCGGCCGCATATACCTTCTTTCCATTCCGGTAAACCTCTCCGCTCAGCATCATACGGCACTCTACATTAAACCGGCCGCTCATCAGCCGGTCAATTCCCTGTTTTATTTCGTCCTGATGAATTTCCGCGAGAAATCCGAGATTTCCCTTGTTGACGCCGATAAACAGAACGTCCCTTCCTTTTAAGTCCTTTGCCGCGTGAAGCAGGGTGCCGTCCCCGCCTATCGTAATGACACATTCGAGATTTTCCGGTATCTCGCTCTGGCTGACAATCCGGTACTCTCCCGTTGCTTCATCGACATTATGAAAAACCGCGCAGTTTCCACCCTGCTGTCTGATATACGTCGCTATCATTCCTGCCAGTTTTCCTTTTTCGTCCCGATATTTATTTGTAATAATTGCAAATTCTTTCATAACTGCTCCTTATAAATCCAACGCCTGATGGGACTGTTCCGCTACCTGACCTGCGTCGACGTCCTCGTGATTGTGAAGACCTTCCATATCTTTTTGCAGATACAATAAATACTCGATATTTCCCTCCGGCCCTTTCACCGGTGAAAAATCCAAATTCAGGATTTGGAAACCGATTTCCTTTGCATAGGCGATTACCTGTTCAATCACCTGCCGATGGACTTTTTTGTCGCGGACTACGCCTTTTTTACCGACATTTTCCCTGCCCGCCTCAAACTGCGGTTTTATCAGGCAGACGACCTGCCCGTCTTCTGTCAGCAGTTCACGCGCCGGCAACAGTACCTTTGTCAGTGAGATAAACGAAACGTCAATGGAGGCAAACTGCACCGGCTCGCCGATGTCCTCCGGCGTCACATAACGGATATTGGTTCTGTCCATGCAGACTACCCGCTCGTCAGTCATCAGCTTCCATGCAAGTTGTCCATGTCCGACGTCCACAGAATAGACTTTTGCCGCGCCGTTTTGCAGCATACAGTCCGTAAATCCGCCGGTCGATGCGCCGATGTCGATACAGACTTTGTTTTCGACATGGACGCCGAAGCGTTCGATTGCTTTTTCGAGTTTCAGACCGCCCCGGCTGACATACTTTAATGTTTTTCCGCGTACCTCGACGACTGCCTTTTCATCAAAGGAAGCGCCCGCTTTATCTTCTTTTACGTTATCGACATAAACAATACCGCTCATAATAATGGCTTTCGCTTTTTCCCGCGACGGCGCGAGACCTCTTTTTACAAGCAGCATATCCAATCTTTCTTTCATTGCCGTATATCCAATCTTTCTTTTATTGCCGTATATCCAATCTTTCTTTCATTGCCGTATATCCAATCCTTCTTTCATTACCGTATATCTAATCCTTCTTTCATTGCATCATCTCTTTCGCTTTCATGTAAATGCTGTCTGCGTCAATTTTAAGTCTTTTACGCAATTCACTGACCGGCCCATGCTCCACAAAAGTATCGTCTATCGCCATGACGCCGACTTTGACGCCGCCGCCCTGCTCCATGACAAGCGCTTCTATAGTCTGTCCGTAGCCGCCCTGTCTGACCGCCTCCTCAACCACAAGAATAGCGGAATGTGTCTGTGAAAGTTCACTGATTAACGGGCGGTCTACCGGTTTGATAAATCTGGCGTTAATCAGCGAAGGATTGAAGCCGTCTTTTCTTAGGCGCGCTACGGCTTTTTTTGTTTCTTCAAAAATACCGCCCACTGCGATAATCGCCAGTTTTTCTCCTCTGGAAATCCATTCGCTTTTTCCGTAAGAAAACTCCTGCTGCTGTTCGCAGACATAAGCCGTCCCCCTGCCGAAACGGATTGCAACGGGGCCTTCGAGCTGTTCTGTGTAATGGAGGGCTGCAATCAACTCCTTCATATCTTTTGGCGCCAGCACCGTCATATTCGGCATGGCTGACAGAAAAGAAATGTCAAAAATGCCCTGATGCGTTTCCCCGTCCTGCCCCACAAGTCCCGCGCGGTCGATAATCAGCCGCACCGGAAGATTTTGAAGACAGACGTCATGCAAAATCTGGTCGTAGGCACGCTGATAAAAGGAAGAATAAATAGAAACAAACGGTTTATATCCCTGTGTGGCAAGACCGGCGGCAAAAGTAACCGCATGTTCTTCGGCAATGCCAACGTCAAAAAACCGTTCCGGCAGACTTTTCTGAAACCGGTTTAATCCAGTGCCTTCCGGCATTGCGGCCGTAATTGCCACAATTTTTTCATCGACCTTCGCCATATTTACCAGCGTCCTTGAAAAGACGTCGGTATACGTCAACGCCTGATTTCGTTTTCGGACAATGCCCGTAGACAAATCGAAGCTTCCCACGCCATGATAGACGGACGGATTTTTCTCCGCCGGCTTATATCCTTTTCCTTTCAGGGTTTTTACATGAATTAAAATCGGGTGGTCAATTTTAAACGCTTTTTCAAAGATATGAATCATATCTTTCATATCATGCCCGTCCACCGGCCCGATATAAGTAATCCCCAAATCGTCAAACCAGTTTGTATCTACAAACAGCCCTTTTACATGGTCTTTGGTGCTTTTGACTTTTTTAACCAAACGCTGTCCGACCTTTGGGATTCTGCTCAAAGACTGCTCCACGTCTTCTTTGAAATCGTTGTACCGTTCGCCGACACGCAGCATGTTCAGATAGTTGGACATACCGCCCACATTTTCGGAAATGGACATATGATTGTCGTTCAGAATAATAACGATATTTTCCTTCAACTGGGATACGTTATTGAGCGCCTCCAGCGCCATGCCTCCCGTCAGTGCGCCGTCTCCGATAACCGCAGCAATTTTTTCTTTGCCGCCGGAAAGCTTTCTCGCAGTCGCCATGCCTAAGGCGGCGGAAATTGAAGTCGAACTGTGTCCGGTATCAAAACTGTCGCAGCCGCTCTCGCGGCGTTTTGGAAAGCCGCTCATTCCGTCTAACTGCCGCAGCGTTCCAAACAGTTCTTTTCTGCCGGTCAGAATTTTATGCGTATAAGACTGGTGTCCGACGTCCCAGACAATTTTATCCTCCGGGAAATCCATGACGGCATGAAGCGCCAGCGTCAGCTCTACCGCTCCCAGATTGGAAGCCAGATGTCCGCCCGTTTCACTGACATGCGCAAGCAGAAAATCCCTGATTTCCTGTGCGAGCGCCGGATATTCTTTTCTTGGGATTTTTTTGATATCATTTGGCCGGTTGATTTTATCTAAAATTTTATCCATTTTATTTCTCTCTGTATATTAAATAATTGATCAGTTCCGTTAAAAAGTTTATCTCACAGCCCCGTCTGTCTCCAATTTTGCGAAGCAGTAAAACCGCTTCGTCGGAATATTGCTTCACCTGTTTTTTTGATTCCTCAATCCCCATCAGCGTCACGAAAGTCGTCTTATTATTTTTTTCGTCGCTGAATACCGGTTTTCCTAAAACGTCAGCTTTGCCGGTCACGTCTAAAATGTCGTCCTGAATCTGAAAAGCGATGCCGATGTTTTTCGCAATCTGTCCGATATCTTTGAGATCCTCCTGACAGGCGCCGCCCAAAACTGCTCCGCTCATCATCGCCGCTTCAATCAGTGCCGCCGTCTTTAATTCATGAATCAGTTTTATCGTCTCAAGGGACATCTGCCGGTTTTCATTTAAAACATCTACGGTCTGTCCGCCGACCATTCCGTAAATTCCCGCCTTTTTTGCAATCAGGGACATCGCCTGTGCGGAATGTTCCATACAGTCGCTTTCCACGACCGCCTGCGCCATTGTTTCATAGGCGTAATTGAGCAGCGCATCTCCGGCAAGAATCCCCATGTTTTCACCGTATACCGCATGGGTTGTCTTTTTGCCGCGCCGGTATAAATCATTATCCATCGCGGGCAGATCATCATGCACCAGAGAGTATGTATGAATCATCTCCATTGCCGCCATAAACGGATACGCGCGCTGTTCGTCTCCGGCAAACAGCCGGAAGGTCTCTAACAGCAGCATCGGCCGAAGCCTTTTTCCGCCGGCGTTGAGGCTGTAATTCATCGCTTCCATAATCAATTGCTGCTTTCCCTCCTCCTTCGGTTCAAAGGAAATCAGGATTTTTTCAATGTCCGCAATCTTTTTTTTCAATTCTGTCTGAAATTCAGTCATCTGTATCTTCCCCTTCAATTACCTTGACTTCACTCTCAATTTTTTCTATCTGCGCGTTGCAGTCCTTCACCATTTCAAGCCCTTTTTTATATAAATCAAACGACTCGTTTAATGTGATTTCTTCCGACTGCATTTTGGCAATAATTTCATCTAACTGTGAAAAATTTTCTTCAATCGTATTTTTCTGTTCCGCCATAATTTCTCTTTCCTCCTCTATTGAAACAACTCTGACGATTCTTTTTCTTTTACGACGGTTCTGATTTTTCCGTCCTGAATAATAATATCGAGGGCGTCTCCCTCCGAAATCTGACGGACGGTATGAATCGGCGTTCCTGCGCTGTCAGACAAAAATCCGAACCCTTTCGTAATTTTATTCAGCGGCGACAATCCTTTCAGTTTTTCCGCGTAAATTTCCATGCGGTGCCTGCAAGAGTTCAGCCGCTCGTGAAACCGAAGCTGCATCTGTTCGGCATAAACGGGAAGCTTCTCCCTGCTTTTGTCAAGCCTCAGATAAAACTGCTCCTGAAGTTTGGTTTCCAGTTCGCAAAGCTGTTGCTGTCTGGTCTGCAGCCGGTTTTTCGGACTGTACCTTGCGAGAATGTTTTCGTAGGCAACGGTTTTGGAACGCTTCTGCTCCATCTGCGTGTTGAGATGATAGCGGAGCATCTGCCGGAAATAATGCAGTTTGTTTTCAAATTCGTAATATTCAAAAGTGGCAAGCTCCGCTGCGGCAGAAGGCGTCGCCGCGCGCTGATCCGCCACAAAATCCGCAATCGTCGTGTCCGTTTCATGTCCGACCGCCGAGATAACCGGCGTCCGGCAGTCGAAAATCGCCTGAGCGACAATCTCCTCGTTAAACGCCCACAAATCTTCGATAGAACCGCCTCCGCGTCCCACGATAATCACGTCAAGGTTCATTCGGTCAAGACACCGGATTCCGTTGACAATATCCTGCGCCGCCTCAGCACCCTGCACCAGCGACGGATAAAGATAAATCTGCACATAAGGGTTTCTCCGTTTGGAAACCGTAATAATATCATGGATTGCAGCGCCGGTTGCCGCAGTACATACGCCAATCTTCAACGCATATGCCGGAATAGGCTGTTTGTACATCGCGTCAAAAAGTCCCCGTTCTTCGAGTTCCTTTTTTAACTGCTCGTATCTCTGATAGAGCAGTCCCGTTCCCTCCAAAATAATCTGTCTGGCATAAAGCTGGTACTGTCCGCCGACCTCGTAGACGTCCACCCTGCCCAGTACAATCACGTTCTGTCCTTCCTCCAAACGGAATTTGAGCCCGCTGCGGTTTCCCGCAAACATGACGCATTTAATCACGCCGCTCTTATCCTTCAGTGAAAAGTAGAGATGTCCTGAAGTGTGATATTTGCAGTTGCTCACCTCGCCCTTTACGGAAACGCTGTTTAAAAGAAAGTCCTGCTGAATCATGTTTTTTATATAATTATTGATTTGTCCTACCGTATAAACTGAATGATTCATACTGCCTCCTATTGAGATTTTTCCCAAAAGCAGATTTCAATATGCAACGCCAGCCGTTTTATTGCATAAACTTCGCCAAAATCCCGTTGACAAATTTCGGAGAGTCTTTGGAGCCGTATTTCTTTGCAAGTTCCACCGCCTGATCAATCGCTACCAGTTCGGGAACTTCCCCGTCATATTTCATTTCAAAATACGCAAGGCGCAGAACCGTCAAATCAACCTTTGACATTCTCTCCGTCTTCCAGCCGACCGCGACCTCGTCTATTGCGCTGTCTATCCGGTCAAACTGCGCCGAAATATCGGCAATCCTCTTTTTGATAAACTCCCTGTCCTCATCGGAAATCGGTTCCTTTAACCGTTCCAGACGAAGCTCCCGCAGTTCCTCCGTATCTTCTACGGAGTCCATCTTGTCCAGATACCGGTCAATCTGCTGCTCCATCTCCTGCTGTTCATGAAAATTATAAAGATATAATAAACGGAAAATATTTTCCCTCAAAAAAGCCCTGTTCATTACTCCTCCTGATTTACGTTAAAAATCTATAAAAAGGGTGTCTTTTAAGACACCCCTCATCATCTTTTTTTAATTTGATGCCACGCTTGAAATGTTTACGTTTACATTTGCCACTTCCATGCCTGTCATATTTTCCAATGTACTCTTTACTTTATCCTGTACCTTTTTCGAGATTGATACAATATTTTCATTCATTCTGATAATAATTGATAAATCCACCATCACCGAACCCTGACTGACATCTACATGGACTCCTTTGGACAATTTTTTCATTCCAAGTTTGGAAATCAGCTCCGAAGTAATGTTTCCCGCCATCGCCAGCACGCCGTCAATCTCCGTCGCCGCCATCGCTGAAATCACCGCAAGAACATCATCGCTGATCCGCACGTCGCCTAAATCAGAATTATCATATATCTTATAGGTATTTCTTTGTCCGTCCATAAAGACCTCCTTAAATCAAAATCTGGCATTATTATATCATTACTGATTTATTTTTACAATCTTTATTACGCATTTTTAGGAAGTTGTATATAGCATTTCAACGCGAATCGTGCTATACTTATTTTTAATTATACGAATATTCAGAGGGAAAACTTATGACACATTCCAATGAATCTGCTGAAGATTATTTAGAAACAATTCTCATACTGAGCGGCAAGCTTCCTGTGGTTCGTTCCGTCGATATCGCAAATGACATGGGATACAAAAAACCGAGTATCAGCATTGCCATGAAAAATCTCCGCGCAAAGGGACACATCGAGGTATCCGAGGCAGGATATATTACGCTCACCCCGTCAGGCAGAAGCATTGCCGAGATGGTATATGAAAGACACCAGCTTCTTACGCGTATTCTGGTCAAGCTGGGCGTTGACGAAAAGACGGCGTCCGAAGACGCCTGCCGTATCGAGCACGTCATCAGTCCCGAAAGTTTTTCCGCTCTCAAAAATTATGTCAAGGATAAAATATAAAAACCTCCGGCGCTTTGTTTCCGGAGGTTTTTTTATGCCGGTATTTTAAAGTACATACAGCCGAACGCCGTCTGCAGCCTCTTTTTTATTCTTTTGCGGGAGTAATTGTAATATGGTCTGCGCCCATTCCCGTCTTTCTTTTGACAACGCTTTCCACCTGTGTCTTTGCATTTTCGTTTAATTCGCTCTCCGGCAGAACCACGTCAACCTGTTCATCGGTAATCGTCACCAGAACATTTTCATAGCCCTTTGCCGCCAGCAGGCTTGTAATTGCATTTTCGAGCTGTATATTATTCTGCAGTTCAACCATAGAATCCACCGCCTCTTTCTTCTGCGCATCGGAAAGACTGTCGTTATCAATGATTTTCTGCAGATCCTCCATATTCTGCGAGCGTATCTGCTCCCTGTTCAGCTTCGCCTCCACATAATATTGTCCGAGTTCCGTCTGATTGGTCAGGACTGCCGCGCCGGGTTCAAGCGTCGTTTCCTCAGGTTCGTCCATACTCCCGATATCGTCCTTTCCCGTAAGCTGGACGTCCGTCGCATAAACCTCCTCGTACACGTCGTTATTTGCCTGTTCTGCCTTTTCCCCTAAAGTCCCGTTGTCATATGTATATTTCACATATCCCGCCACTGCAATCAAAATTGCAAGTCCCGTAACAATCACCTGATTTTTCTTAATCAATTTTTTCATACTCCCTCCATTAAACATCTATAATTGTAATTTTATGTACCGGAACATCAAATAATGCCGACAGCATATTGATAATTTCCTGTTTTACCTGAACATCGGAGACTCCTTTTGCGGTCACTGCAATCCCTCTGACATTCGGGCAGATTTCCTTAATGACATAGGGCTCGTCTGAGCCGTCCTTTGACAAAATAACCGTCTTTGTGCTGACCGAACGGTCTGTTTCCACCCTGCTTTCCTCCTGCTGCGTTTTCTGCTGCTCCTCCACGTCTTCTTTTACTACCGCCTCCTCACTTTCCTTTAATGTAATGACTGCATGAGCTTGGGATACGCCCTTCATGGAGTTTATGATTTTCTCCACCTTTTCTTCCATCTCTTTTGCATAATCCGTTGCGTTGACTGCCGTCACAATTTCTTCCGGCGTCTCCACCGGCTGACTCTCACTATCAAAGTATGAAAATACAATCAAAATTATTCCGGCCGCTATCAGCAAAACGATTTTTCCCCTATTCAGATTTTTCAGGTTGATCTTCTTCTTTTCCATTTTTAGCCCTCTCATAAATCTTACTCTCAATTTCCTCCGCATTTTCCAGATACGACGTGTCGGAGGTAAACGAAATATCGCCGATAAATTCCTCCAGATGAAAGTCCGAATCAAACAACCGGATTAACGGATTTAACACAAAAATCAAAAGCAGAAACCCCGCGAACAGCCTGATGTATTTTCTGTAACCCGACTCCGGAAAAATATTTAAAACCAACGATAATACAAACGTAAAAACACAGATGTTTTTTACATACGAAAAAATCCATTCCATACGAGCCCCCTGTCAAATTGATAAAAGCCGTTATCCGCCTTTTACCGTCAGGCAGATAATACCGATACATACGATAAAGAGCAGCGCGCTCCCCAAAACCAGTTTCAGCAGAAACCCGATACTGTCGGACACGACCTGAAGCGCAGATAAAATCCGCTCGTCGGCAACCGGCTGTATGACCGCCGACAGCAGCCGGAAAGCGATATGATAAATTTCCATCTTAATGCAGGGAATACTGCACAAAAGCAAGATGACAATCATTGTAAATCCGCCGATGACATTTTTTATCAGGTTTGACGTTCCGATTAAAATGCCCACATAAGAACCGGCGCTGTTTCCGAGCCATGGGACTGCGCTGATAATTTTCTGAAAAGCCGTATTTTTTATCCCGTCAATCGACGGCAGAATCATTGCCTGTATCAGATTTACCCCGCAGATTGCGCCCACAAGAAATTTATTGCAGAACAAAATAAACCGTTTCATTAAATCCGCCAGCCGCGATAAGAAATCCTCCTGAGACAGATTGTTGACAAGCCCCGTCGCAAGGTATATTTTGATCATCGGAATGAGCACCGCAGAAAATACAAACTGCACCAGACCGATTGCCAGCACCAACACCTGATAAAAACCGGCGGCGGAGGCCTGTCCCAAAAGCGCGATTGAAACAAAATAAGTGGGAATCATCGCCGTCAAAAACTGCAGCAGCACTTCTATAAATCCCGATGCGACCTGACAGACGGTCTCGAAGATTGTAATAATTCCGGAAATTACAAGCAGATAACAGACGTAAAATCCCATATTCGAGACATTGTCCTTAGAAAACACATTGGCAAAGTTGGTAAAAAACGCTGAGATAATAATAATCAGCAGGACATTCAGCATAATCCGGCGGACAAAAATCAGATCGCCTACCGTCTTTTCCTTCACAAGCGCCGCGCCGTCTGTGAAAACAGTTTTAAAATCGCCCTTCATCAAAGCTTTCAACAACGTATCCACATGGATATCTTCATATCCGTTTTGCCGCAATATTCTTTCGCTCTCGCGGAAATCAAAATCGTCGATGGACAGCAGATCTTCCCCATATGTATTTACCGGAAACAGGAGAAGCAGAAAAAAAATCCACAGCAGGCTCTTTTTCATGACAGCAGCGTCCCTATCAGTGAGATAATCTGGCTGAATACCGGTAAACTAATCACCAGAATGGACATCTTTCCGAAAATCTGAATTTGGTTGGATAAAGCGCCGTAACCGCAGTCCTTCGCAATATCCGATGAGATTTCCGAAATAAAAGTAATTCCCACTATTTTTAACAGAACTTTGATATATTCCGTACCGATGCCGCCGAGAGATGTAATCTGTCCAATCAGGTCAACGATATTTTCCAGCCCTTTAATCGAATAGATAAAAATAAAAATGCAGCCCGCGATTGAGATAAAAATGCCATATTCCGATTTGATGGTTTTGAATTGTACTGCAAGCAGCGCGCAGACAATTCCGACAATTCCAATCACTAACACGATACACCTCTATAAATTAAACAGATTTTGAATTGTTGAAAACAAATCATAAATATAAGGAATAATCCACATCAGCACCAGAACAAGTCCGGCAAGACTTGTCAGAAACGCCTGTTCTTCCCGACCGCTATGTTTTAATATCTGACCTACGACGGAAACAATAATGCCTACTGCCGCAATTCTAAAAATTAAACTTATCTCCATATTTGAAACCTAAATTAAAATAATTCCTGCCATAATTCCGCCCATAAATCCAAGAGAGAGGTACAATCTGCAACGCTCTTTTTTCTCCTGATTTAAACGGCCCAGTTTCCGTTTCAACTGTTCCTCATAAAAATCAATTCTGTCAAGCTGGCTCTTTAAATCAGAAATCCCCAGCTCCCTGCCAAACCGCTCAATCTCCTCGACGTCTTCGCCCGCCAGTTCCGTTTTTTCCAACTGATTTTTACACCCGCTCTCCCATGCGTCGGCAAACCGTTTCCCGTCGTTCATCTCCTGCAGAACCGAAGAAAAAAACGCCCTGTAACCCTCTGATTTTTTCAGCGCGAGCAGATTTTCCTCCATCGTATAATTCTGATGCCTTAAATTTCCTTTGAGTTGTTCGAGCAGCGCGATAAACTCGTCGAGCAGGCGGACGCGGGAAAGATATCTGTTTTGCAGGGCAATCCCGCAACCGCCGCCGGATAAAATAATTAAAACGATTCCGATTTCCCGAAAATACATTGATACTTGTCCCGCCTTTCTATTAAAACAAAACAATCAAATTGATGATATAAACTGCCGCCCAGACGGTTTTGAACCTGTCCCATACAGTCCCCATGAATTGTTGCCAGCAGCCGGACGCCGCTGTTTAACGCATACTGCAAAGCCGCCTTGTCCTGCTCCTCCCCGATTTCGTCCACCGCGATGACCGCAGGCCCCAGCGCCCTTGTCGCCATAATAATTCCGTCCTTTTTGGAAACGCCTGAGAGAATGTCCGTCCGGCTGCCTAAATCAATCTGGGGAACTCCCAGATAAGAACCGGAGATCTCATTTCTCTCGTCTATAACTGATATGCTTGTCCCTTTCAGATTATGACTGATTTCAGAAATCAGATTTCTGAGCATCGTCGTCTTTCCCATGCCCGGTCTTGAAATAATCAGCGTGTTTTTAATGCGGTCGCCGTCGGCAATTTTTGGAACCAGTTCTTTTCCATATCCCGCAATATTATGGCAGATTCTAAAATTCATAAACCGGATATGTTTCATTCCCTGAAGTTTTCCGTCCATGTAAACCGCTTCCCCCGCCAATCCCACGCGGTGGCCGCCGGAAAGCGTCAGATAACCCTCCTTCAATTCCTTTTCATAGGCGTACATGGAATAGTTTGTAATCCGTTCAAAAAGTTCCTCCATCGCCTGCGCGTCAAAACAGAAATCCGGATATATTTTTTCTCCAAAAATCCCTTTGACCAGCATGGGCTGATTTACCCGGATACGGATTTCCATAGTGTCGTACATATCGCGTTCCAGCCGTTCCCAAACCTCTCTCCTGAAATATTTCTTTAAAGATTCCATTCTAAATCTCCTCATAAAAATATATGATTTACTAAGATCAATATTCTATTTACTTTTATGTTTTATCGTTGTAAAATTTTTATTGAGAGAAAGAGGCAGACAATGAACAGAAAGAAACGACATTTATATTTTTTAATCGGCATGACGCTGGTAATGCTATTGCTTGTTCAGGTCTTTATAGATGATATACTGACAGATTATGACACCTCAAAAACCGCAAACTCCTCAAACCGGCTGCAACAACAGAAAATGCAGCAGGCAAGGCAGAAAGACTACCGCAGGATTGCGCAAATCACCATTGATAAGGATAAAATCAGTTTAAATGCAGGCGATAACCGTTACCTATATACGCGCATACAGTATGACGGGCAAAAAGACCTGCCGGACGAACCCCTTGTATGGGAGAGTTCCGATCCTTCCGTTGCAACCGTAAACCAAAACGGTGTGGTGACGGGCATTGAGGACGGCGAGGCGGATATTACCCTCTACTCAGACAGCAGACAGGTCTCTGCGGTCTGCCACGTTTCGGTTAAGCCTACCCGCTATGTCGCCATGACATTTGACGACGGGCCGGGTCCGTACACGCAATCACTGCTGAATGCCCTCAATACCTATCACTGCAAGGCAACTTTTTTTATCGTGGGATACAACTTGGAAAACTATCCGAACGAATTAAAAGAAGCCAGCAACAGTTTTATGGAAATCGGAAACCACACATACCACCACAAAAACTTAGCAGACGCAGACAAAAAGACCATTCAGAAAGAAATCAATTCAAATCGGGACTTGATTTATGAGATAACCGGAGCATATCCTACACTGCTCCGCCCTCCATACGGAGTCAAGAAAGCCGCGCTTCGTAAGTGCTGCGACGTACCGATTATTTTATGGTCTGTGGATACGGAGGACTGGAGTCATCAAAATGTCCGGTATATCCGTAAATATCTTCTGGGACATTTGGGGGACGGCGAGATTATTCTGATGCATGACATTCATGAAAAATCCGTCAAGGCAATGATTCAGACATTACCGGAAATCATCAATCGGGGCTACGAACTGGTCACTGTCAGTGAGTTATATCAGATTAAAGGCATGGATTTAACGTCCGGACAACTGCATTACAGTACAAACCTTCCGGAATAAACAAAATACACACGCTTGATATCAAAGAAAAAAAGATGGCTTTCATAAACCATCTTTTTCTCTTTCCGGTCAAAATAAAGAGGTCGGCAGTTCCTTGCAAACTGCCGGCCTCTCTGTTTTGGCTGCCTGTATTCAGACAGCCGTTTTTAATCTTCAAAACCGATTATTAGTCTTCTTTTTTATAACAGATCAATGTATATCCGCCTAAAGCAACAAAGACAACAAACAGGGCGAAATAGAATCCAAAGTGATCCTCATATCCTGTCTGTGGAGAAACTAAGGAACCATTCTGCGTACCCTGCGGTGTCGCAATTCCGGTCGTTTCCTCCTGTTTTTCCGTCGTTTTCTTATTATTCTTTACCTGTTTTTTCTTTGTCGCAGATTCTTTCTTCGGAGCCTCCGTTTCCGGCTGTGTATCTGCCGGTTCTGTCGTCGGCTGCTGCGTTGTCGGCTGCGTTGTCGGTTCCTGTGTCGTCGGTTCCGGCTTCTTTTTGTAAACAAAGGTGATGACGTTTTCTTCCGCATTTTCACCGATTTCAAGCGACTGCTTTGCTTCGCCCGTCAATTCATAGCCTTCTACGTTTACGGCTTCCTCTGTAACCGTTTCGCCGACCTGCGTTTCCTCGCCGGCTTTTGCATTAAAGATTTCATTTCCGTTTTCATCGACATATTTTACGGTGTAGTTAGAGTAAACAGGCTCAAATACTGCGCTGAATACCGTATCCTCCGTAATTGTTTCGTCTTTCGGACTGTCTACGGAAGAATCTCCTGCCGTAACGCTCTTTGTCCAGCCTGCAAATTTGTATCCCTTATCTGCCTTCGGCGTCGGAACGTTCGCCGGTTTATCGCCGTATAATACGGTTTCCTTCGTGTCGCCGTCAATGTTGCCATGTTCTCCGGCTTCATAAGTTACGTTACATGGCTCGCCTTCATAATAAGCCGTAAATGTAGTATCTTCCGTAAAGGTCATGCCTTTAATATCATCTTCAGTATAAACCGTATCATCACCGGCCATCTTCCAGCCTTTGAATACATAATGGTCTTGCGCCGTACTTTCCGGTACACTGCCGACACCGGTGCCATAGTCAATGCTCTGATCCGTCTCTCCGGTCAAAGTACCGTAATCGCCCTGTTCAAACGTTACCGTAACTTTTCCTAATTCATACTGTGCAGTAAACGTTGTGTCCTCAGTAAACGTCATTTCTTTGATTTCGGACGCCTTATAAAGTTTTCCGGAAACATCTCCGCTCATCGTCCAGCCGGTAAATCCGTATCCTGCCTCTGCTTTTGCAGATGGAACAGAATCGACGCCTTCCCCGTAAAGAACGCTCTGCTCTGTATCTCCGGTCAAAGTACCATGATCGCCCTGTTCAAACGTAACGTCCACTGTCCACTGCTCATATTCGGCTGTAAATTCGGTATCTTTTTCAAAAGTCATACCTTTGATTTCCTCGTCGGTATAAACTTTACCGCTTGTATCGCCGACCATCTTCCAGCCTTTGAAATCATAACCTGTCTGCACATCGGATACCGTAGGAACATTCGGAACGGACGTACCCTCGTTAATGGAGTATGATGACGGGGTGCTGACAGTACCACGCGCGCCGGCGTCAAACGATACGGTCACTTTGCCGACAACATCTCCGAGTGCTTTCTTTGCAGTCGGATTTACTTCTGTCCAGTTCGGATCAACGGTATCGGTCTCCGGTACATACTGTGGGTTTGGCCCATATGCTGATGCTGTGACATCAGAACTGATGCCTGTTTTTCCAATATCTGTATATAAGCCGGATATCGTGATGGAATCTCCCTCACTCAGTTCCCAGCCGCTTTCAAGTTTCTCTAAAAGTTCCTGATATTTCGCGCTCTTTGTCTGAATATCCTCTGCGGTTACCGTAATGGTTTCGCTGACAGTGCCGTCTGCCTTTTTCAGTTCAAAGGTCAGTCCGTCTGCTCCGACATAGTATCCGTCCGGAATTACTACGCCGTCTTTTCCTGCCTGAAAACCGGTACCGGCATCATTCAGTCCCAAATCTTTCATATTTGGTGATTTTGCCGTAAGGTCATATGTGAGTCCGACCTTATCGCCTTCTACGACATCGCCGTCCAATGCGTCTCCATGCTCGTCCACAAAGGTAACGTCGACTTCCGCCTGCGGTGTAGACTTTGGAGTGACGCCCACATTGACAGAATCAACATCTAACGGCTCGTCCTTATGAACAACTTCTCCAGACGCATCATAGTCATAGGACGGTGTCGTCGCCGTCACTTCGAGCGTAGACTTCAGCCGCTCGTCATAGGTGACATCTTTATATAATCCGGAAACGCGGAGTGATTCATTATTATTTAACTGAACGTCTCCCATCTTTTTGCAGAATTCTTCTACTTTATCCGGATTCTTCAAATCCTCTTTTGAGATGCTAAAGGACTCTTTCACTGCCCCGCTCTTATCAAGCACGTCGACCGTAATTCCTTCGTCTTTGACATAGACGCCCTGATCTCCTAAATCAATCCCGTCTTTTCCAATCGTTACGTCCTGTACGGTATCTTTAAAGGTCACATTGGAAACCACGCCGCCGCTTGCTTTTACGGAATAGTTGAGTCCCACTTCGTCACCGACTTCAACCTTCGCATTGTTTCCAAGTTTATTTCCCTCAGAATCTTTATAAGCTACGGAAGCCTTTGCCTCCGCAGGCTGAAGAATCAGGTTTGTGTTAATATAAATATTACTGTCCGTCGTATGTCTGTCCATATAGAAGAAGTCAAAGTTGTATACTTCTCCGTCTACCAGACCAATCTTTCTGGCAAACTCATCGATATCGACGCTCTGTTCCAGTGCCGTATGAGCTCCGCCGATATCCAATACCAGTTTATTGTCAATAAAGAGGTATACGTCGTCGTCACCGCGGAATGTAAAATGATAATCCTTATCTTTTTCGTAAAGGAATTCCGCATGTCCCTGCATAGAGAAATGATAGTTATGATTTTCTTCATCATACGGATTATAAAATTCCTCACCGGCAAACGGCGCTTTCAAATCCGATTTTGCGCCCAGCGTGGCAGCGTCAAGCGGATAAAATCCGGAGTTATCTCTGGCATCAGGATTCTGGGAAATCAGGCCGCTGTTTACGTCAAACGTCATAACGTTTCCATTGTCAAAGGAATAACTGCCGTCTGCTCCCAAATCAAGCTGAATTGCTTTATATACTTTTGTCTTGTATGTAATATCTCTCTGGGTATCCAGCCAGAAATTGTTCAGCATATAGTAAGCATAGTCCATACAGGTATTGACATCTTTCAGTTTTGCTGAGCCGCTGTATTTTGCTTTGGAGTCATCATAATCTCCTAAGCGGATATCTGCGCCTGCAACAAAATTTACATTGTCAATTCTGTACTGATATTCGTCCTGACTGTGATCCGGCGCATCTTCATTATAAGAGATAACGACTTTTACCTGAGACGTGCCCTCAGAAACCGTAAATTCTCCTGTTTTCTCGGTTCCTGAAACAAGCTCGTTGCCTTCCATATCAGTTACCGCTATCTTAAATAAATCGTGCTCATTCCATGTGCACTCCAGATGATATTTAACATCTGGCGTAACCTCCATCACGCGGTAAACGGATTCTTTCTCATGATGTTTACAGGTCAGTCCGTCATAACCGCTCACCTGCCATGAAGAACCTTCCGGAGCTGTCCAGCCTGTGGCTTCAAGTGTTTTTCTTCCGTCCATAACAAAATTATCATGAATCAGGTTGTCCGTACCGTCCACAACTTCATAAAATCTCGGAGCAACATATTCTCCCTGCGTATCATCTTTTGATGCGACAAGCAGTTTAACAGTGGAATCCGTATCCAGTGTAAATTTATACTCAGCCACATCACCGATCGGCGTCTGCGCGCCGTTAATCTCTAATTTTACATCGACATTTTGCTGAGAAAAACGAGTCAGCTTGTAGTCGCCCGCCTTCAGCGTCTTAAAATCAAAGGTCGCTATATTATCAGTTCCACCGGTCGTCCACAGGTGGTCTCCGTTCAGATACCACTTTAATGTGCCGTCTGTGGCTTTCCAGTCATAAGCGTGTCCGGCTTCCGGAGCATCTGCCATCGTGACGCCCTCTCCAAAACTCCAGCCGCGTTCTTCCGGATTCAGTCTGTATGTTCCGCCTTTTAAGAGCGCAGTTTTGCTTCCGCGCTTTCCTACCTGACCAAGCAATTGGCGGTAAAGGTCTGTGTTTACATTATCGATGGTATTATCGTCTGCATTTTCAAAATTCTTCTTTACCATCTGCGCTACCGCTTCTACAACTTCCTTTTTGTAAACCGGCGCGCCATGCGGCCCGAGTTCTTCCTCGACAAGTCCCTGTCCCGCTTCTTCTTTTCCGGTAACCGAAGCCAGTTCATTGACTTCGTCCCCGTTCTTGTACAGACTCAAGTACATCGCGGTCGCCAAATCGTACTCAAACAGCAGATTGTCTGCCCGATGGTCATAAACTGCTATCGGCATCTGCATTGTCGGCGACAGTTCCTCCGCCAAAATTTCCCTGTTTGCTGTGCTGAAGCCGCTGAATAACATTGTAACCATAGTCGTAACTGTCAGCACAAATGCGCAAATTTTTTTCATCGCTTTTCTCCTCCATTAAATAAAAAATCTTGTATTTGCGTTTTAAACCAACTTATATAATAATACTTCCCTCTTAGAATTTCAAGGTATAATGACAAAAAAGCAATACTTTTGTAAAAAAAAGACACCTTGCATTCATCTGCAGGGTGTCATAATATCTAATATTTTCTCACCCTATCACAAAAAATTTCGTACAACTCCCCATACAACCGCTAGTGCAATCACACAGTAGCACGCCGCGCTCTCAAATTTTTTCATCTCCGCGCGTCCGTTTTTAATATATTGAACAGTATGCCAAGCGGCTGCCACTGCCATGACCGGCATGAGCACAAATACAAACTGATTTTCCAAAAAAGCCGTCCTGAAATCCAGCCGCATCATCGCAAGCACCATATGCGTCATGCCGCAGCCCGGACATTTAAGTCCCGTCATTTTTCTGAAAAAACAGGGAATGCCAAAGCCTGTATACGCGCAGACTCCGGCATAAAAAATCCCTATAATCACTATGACTACTATGTACTTTACTACTTTGATAAAGCGTTCTTTCATATCAAATCTATATCAGTTTGTTTAATTCATTCTGCATCAGCGCATAAGCAATAATACTAAAACCAAACAGTCCGAGAATCAGGTAAAGAATTCCGGAATTACTTGGCGGAAGATTTCTCTCCATTTTCGCCTGATCAATCTTTTCACCCTGTTTATACAGCCAGTAAAGACTATAAATACCGCAGGTGATAAGGCTGAGCAGAAACGCCATTCCGCCTGACGTGTTCACTCCCACAGTGCCGGATATGGAATTTGCGTCATCAGTCAGTACGACAAACCAGTAAATCCCATAAATGCCGCATGTAAAAAGCGATAAGACAATACATAACGCTACATTTCTCTGTTGTATCATAATTTTTCCTCCCAAAATTGTGCTAAATCCAGTATATGCCACTTCCCGATGTCTGTCAAATACTATATCTTTCAAAATGCGCCCTGCACCGTCTTCCGGAAATTTTTATTTTTCTGATTTTAATTTCCGGCCGTTCCCGCATCACTTATGATACGGCTCATTCCGGATAATCCGATAGGCGCGGTAAATCTGCTCCAATAAAATCACGCGCATCAACTGATGCGGGAATGTCATTTTTGAAAAACTCAGTTTGAAATCCGCGCGGGCGGATACGGACGAATGAAGTCCCAGCGAACCGCCGATGACAAAGACTACCTGCCCTGCGCCATGCACTTCGAGCTGCTCTATTTTTTCTGCCAATGCCGGAGAATCCAGCTCCTTTCCCTGTATTTCCAGCGTAATCACATAGTCGTCCTCTTTAATCTGCTTCAGAATACGCTCCGCCTCTTTTCTTTTCACGATATCGTTTTCCGCTTCGCTCGCATTTTCCTTCGTCTTTTCATCTGCCACCTGAATGATATCCAGCCGGCAATAGGAAGAAAGTCTTTTCTGATATTCGCTGACAGCGTCAGTATAAAATTTTTCTTTTATTTTTCCCACAGACACAATCGTAATTTTCATTTGTCGCCCTCCAAATTTTTTATCAGTATAACACGTTGTTCTTGTCGGAACAATCAATCTGTTATATAATGATGATATCAAAAAAAGGTAGGTAAATTATGACGGATCAACTGGAAAAAATTCAAAACGGTTCCACAGAGGAATCAACGGAAAAAGAAACTGCTGAAATGAGAACAGAGGAAGCGGAAATTTTGGAAACAGAAAATTTGGAAACGGAAAGTTTGGAAACAGAAAATTTGGAAGCTGAAAATTTTGAGAGTGATGCTTTGGAAATCGATGAGGAGGAAGAAATTGCTCTCCCTGAGGATTTGGCTGATTTTGTGGACAATGAAACGCCTTCTTTCACCAGACTCTCTGACAAGTATGCAGATATTATGTCCTCCGCCACGACGATGCTCGTCGTAGGCACGCTTGGGATTATTTTTTTAATCCTTGTATTTTGCGGGGTAATTCCACTGCCGCTGAGCAGTTCGACCTCATGGCTCTTTGATTCAGTGATGGGCGGTATCTTTATCATCTTTGTCATCGCCGGTGTGATTTCGTATATGCGGGCGAAACAGGTGAAAATCGACGCACAGGCGGAAGATGAACTGATTGCGCAAATTCAAAGCTGGTCTGAGGACGCTTTTTCAAAAGACGCATTGGATCAGGGCTTAGACCTTACGCAGCCGATGGAATTATTATATTTTTCCCGCACTGAAAAAATCAAAGACGCATTGATGCATCAGTTTGAAAACGCCGACGAGGCGCTGGTTGCAGAGATGGCCGAAGATATTTATCAGAGACTTTACGAAAAATAAACAAAAAAGTACCCGAAACCGGTATTCCTGATTTCGGGTATTTTTTTATGTATTGATATTTAATTCAGCGCAGGAAGCGCGGAAACATATTCTTTAAATAAATTCCAGCTTCCTTTTTTTAAATCAAACGTATCTTCATGATATTCGTTGAGCATGTACTCGTCAATCAGAAATACGTCAATGCCCAACTTTCTCGCGCACATATCTTCGTGCACGTCATTTCCCACCATCATGCAGTCTTCCGGATCTTTATCCAGCATCTTTAACAGATGTCTGTAATAATTCAACTCCGGCTTTGCATAGCAGGAATTTTCATAAGTCGTTATCAAAATGAAGTCCTGCTGTTTTAGTCCAATCCATGACAACTGCGCGAGCATAGCGGCCTCCGGAAAAACCGGATTGGACGCGAGCACCAACTGATAACCTTTCTGCCGCAGAATTTCAATGGACTCCGTTACGGCGTCTGTCGGGTGTGTCACAAACCGCAAAAATGAAAAATCCTCTTTATAAAATCTCATAATCTCTTTTTCAAGTTTTCTCCGGTATTTGCGGTCGAGCCTGCCGTCTTCACCTGCCAGCGTCTTTTCAAAAGATTTCCAAAAACATTCTTCGTTTATGATCAGGCCGTCGTTCTGCGTCACAGCCTTTGTCGCAGTCCCGACTGCATCAATCACTTCCGCTGCATTTTCATAGCCCGCAGATTTTAAACGGTTTTCCAAAAGCATCGTATATGTATCTGTAAATTCTTTCATATCCATTGGAAGCAGTGTGCCGTCCAAATCGAAAAGTATTGTGTTCATTTACGCACCTTAATTATTCGTCCCAGTTGTGGTATACCTGCTGAACATCTTCGTCTTCGTCTAATCTGTCAATAATAATGTTCATTTTTTTGATAGCCTCGTCATCTGTCAGTTCCACATAATTTTGTGGAATCATCGTAATTTCCGCCTGCTCCATCGGCACTCCCGCCTGTTCGAGCGCTTCTCGCACAGCGCTGAAATCCTCCGGCGCCGTAATCACCTCGTAACTGTCTTCCTCCTCAGAAAAGTCTTCCGCTCCCGCGTCTACTGCGGTCATCATCAACTCGTCCGAATCCATTTCACAGTCTTCTTTTGCGATAATAATCTGCCCTTTTTCATCGAACATATAAGAAACGCAGCCCTGTGTGCCGACATTTCCGCCGCCCTTTGTAAAGCAGTTTCTCACGTTTGCGGCCGTCCGGTTTTTATTGTCCGTCAATGCGTCAACGATAATGGCAATTCCGTTTGGCCCGTATCCCTCATAACGCGCACTCTCGAAATTTACCGCGCTTGCATTTCCCGCCGCTTTTTTGATGCCGCGCTCAATCGTATCGTTTGGCATATTGTTTGCCTTTGCCTTTGCGATGACATCGCGGAGTTTACTGTTGTTTGCCGGATCAGCGCCGCCCTCTTTTACTGCGACGGCAATTTCTTTTCCGATAATCGTAAACATTTTTCCTTTCGCCGCGTCGTTCTTTTCTTTCTTATGTTTAATATTCGCAAATTTTGAATGTCCTGACATGTTCTACTCCTCTTTTCGTAATTTGGCTTTTCCTTTGCAAGTTTAACATTTTATATTTTAATAGTCAACATTCCGAACTATGTATCAAGCTCGAGGCTGACCGCCAATGCGTTTTCCACATTTTTCAGCATTTCATTGTCCAAGTGGCATACTTTATCCTTCAACCTTGTCTTGTCAATCGTCCTGAGCTGTTCCAACAGAATAATGGAATCTTTGACAATATTGTATCTCTTTGAGTCAATCTTTACATGCGTCGGCAGTTTGCTCTTAGTCATCTTTGACGTAATTGCCGCCACAATCACCGTCGGGCTGTGCCGGTTTCCCGTATCATTCTGTATAATCAGTACCGGCCTGATTCCTCCCTGTTCCGAACCGACGACCGGACGAAGGTCTGCATAATAGATATCTCCACGCTTGATAATCATTTTCCACACTCCAAAAAATAGTTTATTTATATTATCATTATTCCATTTTTTAAAATGTGTATTCATAAATCTGTTTTTTTTATCAATTCATCGGATAATCGTCATCAAAATAATCTTTTGTCCCGATAATTTTTCCGTTCTGCTGAAAAACTCTCGGCACGCGTTTTCCTAAATCACAGACAAACTCATAATTAAACGTCCCCGCAAACGTGGCAAGCTCGTCAATCCGGATTTCCTGCGCTCCGTCTTTTCCGACAAGCGTGACAAAATCACCCGTTTTTACGTTCATTCCTGTGACGTCCACCATAAACTGATCCATGCAGACGCGTCCGACAATCGGCGCTTTTTTCCCATGAATTAAAACCCAGCCTTTATTGCTGAGATTTCTCGGATAACCGTCGCCGTATCCCAGTGGAATGGTAGCAATTTTCATCTTTTTCTCCGCCACAAACGTGTGGCCGTAACTGACGCCCATGCCCGCCTCGATTTCTTTTACATGGACGACATGGCTGTAAAGCGACATTGCCGGAAGCAGCTTCATTGCCTCATGGTCTACCTCCTCTGACGGATAAAGTCCGTACATGGCAATTCCCGCGCGCGACAGTGTCAGAGAAGTATCGGGCATCTCCATCATTGCCGCACTGTTTGCGCATTGCAGCACCGGAATATGTACGCCTTTGTCCTCCAGTTTTTTTATAAAATCCTGATAACATTCAAGCTGGCGGTACGCCGAAGTCTTATCCTTTTCATCTGCTTTGGCAAAGTGGGTGAAAATGGACTCGATTTTCAGTCCTTTCATTTTGCTGATTTCTGCAATTTCCTCCACCGCTTTTTCGTTTGGAAGATATCCGATCCTGCTCATGCCCGTATCCAAAGCAATGTTGATTTTCATTGTTTTCTTTCGGGAAACTGCATGGGCGGACATTTTTTCTGCCATTTCCAGCGTAAATACAGGCGGTATCATCTCGTCTGCAAGCACAAGGTCGTAATTTACTTCGCACACATATCCCAAAATATAGATTGGTTTGGTAATTCCATGCCTTCTCAGATTATGACCTTCATTCGGCGTTGCGACGGCATATCCGTAACACAAATGGTCAATCGCTTTTGCAATTGGCACTGCGCCATGTCCGTAACCGTCTGTTTTGATTACCGCAAGAATCCCCGTTTCGGGTTTGAGTTTTTCTTTCATCATCTCAATATTTTTAGAAACCGCATCTAAATCAATCTGCGCGTATCCCCTAAAATATTGTTCCAACATCTGATTTTCCATCGTACAATCCTCTACTGAAAAATATCCTGTAATGCGTCAATGATATCTCCTGCCATCATACCGGTCTTACCCCGTTTTTCTGCCGCAATATCGCCGGCAAGTCCATGAATATACGGGCCAAGCGCTGCGGTATCCTCCCATTTAGTTCCTACGCCTGCAAGTCCCGCAAGGATTCCCGTAAGGACGTCTCCCGAACCCGCCGTTGCCATGCCATGGTTTCCGGTCAGGTTGATAAAACAGGCTCCGTTTTCGGCCACCACTGTCCTTGCGTCTTTTAAAATGCAGACACAGCCAAACGTTTCTGCCGCCTTTTCTGCATATTCCAAAAGATGTTCCCTGATGGCCGCTGTCTCGGTCTGCATCAGCCTGCCCATCTCGCCCAAATGCGGCGTGATAATAACATCTTTATGCAGCCGCCTCTTTAAAGGTTCCTCCAAAGAGATATTATTAAGTCCGTCCGCGTCAATCACCGTCGGAAGTTTCGCCTCTAAAACGCGTTCCAAGATCCGTTTTTGAACCGCTCCGACGCCCAAGCCCGGCCCGACTGCCACGACATTGCACCATGAAAGCGCGGCGTCCAAAATTTTTTCGTCGTAATGTTCTTCGTCATAGACATTGACCATTGCCTCCGGCAGAAGTTTCAAAAGCGCTTCCCTGTTTTCTTGGACGGTAAGAATCCGCACAAGCCCCGCACCGCACCGGAAGGCCGCCTTTGCGCACAGATAAGCCGCGCCAAAAATATCCCTGCTTCCTGCGATGATGAGCACCTTCCCAAACGTTCCTTTATTGGAATAGTTTGGACGTTTCGGAATGTTCCGCAAATCTTTTTCTTCGACATGGTAAATCTCCGGAAGTCCTTCGTATACCATCGGCGGAAAACCGATATCCGCAACCGTCACCTGACCGCAGTATTCTGCGCCCGGATAGAGCACCGTTCCGATTTTATGCACGCCAAAGGTCACTGTTTCATCTGCCCTGACGGCGGTTTTTCTGATTTTTCCGGTATCTGCATCGACGCCTGACGGAATATCCACCGCGTAGACGGTATTCCTTGCTTCGTTAATCCGGCGAATGACCTCTGCGTAAGTTCCTTCCACGTCTCTCGACAATCCGACGCCAAAAAGTGCGTCAATCACAATGTCCCTGTTTTCAAAGGCTTCTGTTTCCGGAATATTCAACTGCCGGCAAATATGAAGCTGCGTCTGAAATTCCTGAGAGCCTTTTTGTGGATTTCCCACAATATAAAGAAGGACGTCAAATCCTGCCAGATGAAGTATTCTTCCTGCCGCCAGACCGTCTGCCCCGTTATTTCCCGTAGACGCTGTGACCAGCACCGTTTTCTTTTTCGGCTCTTTTTCCACAATCCGCTCCGCCACACATTCTGCCGCCCGCTCCATCAAAACAAGCGACGGAATTCCAATCCGGTTGATGGTTTCTGCGTCTGCTTTTTTCATGTCTGTTCCCGAAACAATCTTTTTCATTTTGTAATCTCCATTCTGCACCTCTCAGACAGCATCAATCGTGATAAACTTTCCCCGCCGGCGGTTAAAGATTATTTTTCTCCGCGATGCGATAGGTCAGTTTCATCAGACTTTCTGATAAGTGAACATTTTCCACAATGATATCGTCAGAGAAGCTTAAATCCGTATGCGCAAAATTCCAGAACGCACGCACGCCGCACGCCGCCAGTTTTTCGGCAATTTCACGCGCCGGCTCTTTCGGAAGCGTCAGCGCAACGATATCAATCTGATTTTCCAAAACATAATCATACAAATTTTTAATGTCGCAGATTTCCCCGTACTTTGTCTTTTTCCCAATCAGATTTGGATTTTTGTCAAACAGCGCGGTGATTTCAAATCCCCTGTTTTTGAAATTGCCGTAATTTGCAATCGCCTGTCCGAGATTTCCCGCCCCGACAATGACCATCTTGTGCTTTTGGTGAAGTCCGAGCAGTTTTCCGATTTCTTCATAGAGATACTCCACATTGTATCCGTATCCCTGCTGTCCAAAGCCGCCAAAGTTATTGAAATCCTGACGAATCTGCGACGCCGTTACATTCATCAGTTTGCTCAATTCGCCTGATGATATGCGCTCGATTTTCTGATGCCTCAATTCATCTAAATATCTGTAATATCTGGGCAGTCTTGAAACTACCGCTTTGGATATTTTATCCATAACCTGCCTCCTGACTTTTTCATTGAAAAAATCTTGATTTCACACCATATCCGTATTCCCGTAAATCTATTTCCCATTATAAAGAGATGGGAAAAGATTGTCAAATTATTGTCAATAGGAGTTTTCCTTTCTCCGGGCAGTAAAAAAGGCCGCGCGCTCTTTTCATGCGGCAGCCCTCTTTTACGGATTTAAACTTTACTGCTTTTTACAAAATGATATGTCACTTTTACTTTCCTGACATTTTTTAATTTGGATTGATCTGCTTCAATGATATAAGTGTCTGCTCCATATAAAACCACCGTAGTTTTTGACTGTCCCTCCTTTAATAAATCTCTTTTTTCGACATTCAGATTGATTGCTCCATCTTTTTTTGCGATAGAAAGAAGTTTATATTGCAAATGATTTAAGTCGATATTTTCTGTTGCAAAAATCAATCCTTTTTTCTTAAAATATGATTTTTTGTATTTGTTCAGTTCTTTGATATATTTTTTTGAATGATTGTAATTTTTCCTGATATATTTTTTTAATTTCACCAAATCTTTATAAGATTTTACAATTTTTTTATAACTGTTCTTATCGGTTGTACCCGAATATCTTTCGGATACGCTGATAGTCTTGCATGGATAGCCGTTTACTTTTGCCGCTTTCACATGGGCGGGACAATTGGCTGATAACATCAACAGGACTGCCATGACGGCGGCAGCATATTTTACCGTTCCAAAAAGTCTGCATTTTCTAATCATACTGTTTTCTCCTTCTGCTGTACAAGTTTTTTATTTCTGTAACGGCATTATTATACCATCTCGATGGAGATACCCGTTATTATACCATCTCGACCGTCATCTCGATGGAGATACTCGTCAAATCCCTCCTGACGCAAGCGTCATCGAGATTTTCCTCGTTATTATACCACAATTGTGTTATAAACGGAAATACAAAAAGACCTGCTTTTTCAGCATTTTTATCTTTATTTTTACGATATTTATGATAAACTGTTTTTCAGTAAAACTTTTTCGGAAAAATCATGCAGCCGCATGACTACATACAGGAGAAACTATATGATACTTTCATGTAACCACATATCGAAAGCCTACGGTACGGAAGAAATCTTAAACGACTGCTCCTTTTTCATCAATGAAAATGAAAAGGCGGCGATTGTCGGCAATAACGGCGCAGGAAAATCTACCATAATGAAAATTATTATGGGGGAGCTTTCCGCAGACGAGGGCTCTGTCACCATCGGAAAAGACAAATCCATCGGCTACCTTGCCCAGTATCAAAATCTTGACAGCGCAAGGTCGGTTTATGAAGAAGTAAAATCCGTCAAACAGGATTTAATCGACATGGAAAACAGACTGAAGGAATATGAAAAAGCGATGTCGTCCCTGTCCGGAGAGGAATTAAACCGCCTCATGGATTCCTACACGAAACTGGAGCACAATTTCCAACTGCAGAACGGATATTCCTATCGGAGTGAAATTGACGGTGTTTTAAAAGGACTCGGCTTTTTGGAAAATGATTTTTCCAAACCAATCGGCGCTCTTTCCGGAGGACAGAAAACAAGGGTTGCCCTCTGCAAACTGATTTTGGAAAAACCGGACATCATTCTCTTAGACGAGCCGACCAACCATCTTGATTTGTCTTCAATTGAATGGCTGGAAAATTATCTGCTTGGTTACAAGGGGGCTGTTTTGCTGATTGCCCACGACCGCTACTTTCTTGACCGGATTGTCACCAAAATCATTGAGCTGGAAAATACAAAGTGTACGGTTTATCAGGGAAATTACTCGCTGTTTTCCAAAAAGAAACAGGAAAAAAGGCAGGCGCAGTTAAACCTCTATCTGAAACAGCTAAGCGAAATCAAACACCAGCAGGAAGTCATTGCAAAACTGCGCTCTTATAAACAGGAAAAATTTTATAAGCGCGCGCAGAGCCGCGAAAAGGCGCTGTCCCAGATGGATATGGTGGACAGACCGCAGGAGTTGTCGGAAACGATGTCCCTTACGCTCGAACCGGACTGTGTCAGCGGAAATGACGTGCTGAGTGTGGAAAATATCGGTAAATCCTTCGGCGCGCGTCTGCTGTTTGAGGATTTGAGTTTTGAATTAAAACGGGGCGAGCATGTCGCCCTGATTGGCGATAACGGCACCGGAAAGACGACGATTTTAAAAATAATCAACGACCTCTGCGATGCGGACAAAGGCGTAATCCGATTTGGGACAAACGTGCATATCGGCTACTACGATCAGGAACAGCAGGATTTGGACGATGAAAAAACGCTGTTTGAAGAAATCTCGGACGCCTACCCGAAACTGACACAGACCAAAATCCGTAATACACTCGCCGCTTTTATGTTTACCGGCGACGACGTATTTAAGCGCATTGGCGATTTGAGCGGTGGGGAAAAAGGCCGCGTTTCTCTGGCAAAGCTGATGCTTTCTGAGGCGAACCTGATTATTTTGGACGAGCCGACCAACCATTTGGACATGACCTCCAAAGAAATTTTGGAAAACGCCGTCAACCAATATACCGGAACGATTTTTTATGTTTCCCATGACCGGTATTTTATCAACCAAACTGCCTCAAGAATTTTGGAGTTGAAAAACAAAAAACTGGTCAACTACCTCGGAAATTATGATTATTATGAGGAAAAGAAGGCGCAGCTTAGCGCTGCCTTTGCGCCGGAGGAGACCGATATCAAAGCGACCGCTCCCCTCTCCAGCGGGAAACAGGATTATTTAGAAAGGAAGGCAAACGCCGCAAGGATCAGAAAATTGAAAAATGACATTGCAAAAGTGGAAGAAAAAATCAGACATTACGAGGAGCGTTTAAATGAACTGGACGAGATGCTGGAGGATCCGGAGATTGCGACCAATTCTGCGAAACTCAATGAAATTTCCAAAGAACAGAACGAAATCAGCGAAAAACTGGATTCCCTGATGGACGAATGGGAAGTTTTATCTGATGAATTGGAGTAACCCTTTGATCTGACGAATTGAGGAAATGTTTTATCTGATGTATTTTAGAAAACGCATTGATCTGATGAATTTTGGAAATGCATTGATCTGATGTATTGAGGAAACCTTTATTATTGCATTTTTGGGCGTTATCCCTTAAAATAAAATTATTACAGCAGCCTGTGTTCAGGCAGAACGGAGACAACCATGAAAAATAAAAAAATTGTAGTCGCTTTAGGCAGAAACGCTTTCAGCGAATCTTTTCCAAAGCAGCAGGAACGTGTTAAGACAGCGGCAAAAGCCATCGCCGATTTGGTGGAAGAAAAATATGACGTCATTATCACGCACAGCAACGGGCCTCAGGTCGGTATGATTCAGACCGCCATGACGGAATACTCCCGTTTAGATCCGAACCGTACCGTTGCTCCAATGAGTATCTGCGGCGCAATGAGTCAGGGGTATATCGGATTTGATTTGCAGAACGCAATCCGGACGGAACTGCTCGGCCGGGGAATTTATAAACCGGTCAGCACCATTATCACGCAGGTGCGCGTAGATCCGTTTGACCGCGCTTTTAACGCGCCGTCCAAAGTTATCGGCCGTCTGATGACAAAGGAAGAAGCCGAAAACGAAAGAAAAAAAGGAAATTATGTCGAATACGAAGAAGGCGAGGACGGCTACCGCAGAATTATTGCCAGCCCGAAGCCGATTGATATTTATGAAATTGACGCGATTAAGGCGCTCGTTGACGCACATCAGCTTGTTATTGCCGCAGGCGGCGGCGGAATTCCCGTACTCGAACAGCGCGCGGGACTCAAAGGCGCCAGCGCAGTCATTGAAAAGGACTATACGGCTGCAAAGCTTGCCGATATGTTAGACGCGTCCGCACTGTTAATTCTGACCTCTGCCGATTACATGACCATCGAAAAAGACGGCCGGCAGACAAACCTCGAAACCCTGACGGCTGCCGAAGCCGGACAGTTGATTTCCGAAGGGTACTTCGATCCGGTTACTTCTCTCCCGAAAATCGACGCCTCTGTGTCCTTTGTGCTTGCGGGAGAAGGAAGACGCGCCATTATTACCAATTTAGCCAAAGCCAAAGAGGGTATTCGCGGAAAAATCGGAACAATTATCCAGTAAGACAGGATAGCCGCAAAAAATCGGAATGGTTATCCATGAAAACTGGATAGTCACAGAAAAATCGGAACGGTTATCCATGAAAACTGGATAGTCACAGAAAAAACAGAACGGTTATCCATGAAAATAAAATATCAAAAAAAGAACCCTGCGGCAATGTCATTCAGTTAAGATGATGACATTGACTGTCGGGTTCTTTTTTTATATCTCCGTCATTTTATAGAGGTCATAATAAATGCCATGCTGCGCCATCAATTCCTGATGCGTGCCCTCCTCTTGAATTCCGTCTTCCGTCAGAACTAAGATTTTGCGGGCGTTTTTAATCGTTGACAGGCGGTGCGCAATCACCAGCGTCGTTCTGTTCTGCGCCAGTTTTTCCATAGACTCCTGCACGATTTTTTCGCTCTCATTGTCAAGCGCCGACGTCGCCTCGTCAAAAATCAAAATCGGCGGGTTTTTCAGAAAAACCCTTGCAATGGAAATCCGCTGCTTCTGCCCGCCCGACAGCTTAATTCCCCGCTGTCCGATATCCGTCTCAAATCCATTCGGCAAAGACATAATAAAGTCATAGGCGTTCGCCTCTTTTGCCGCAGCGATGACTTCCTCTCTGTCTGCGTTTGGTCTTCCGTATAAAATATTATCAAAAATCGTTCCGGCAAACAGATATACGTCCTGCTGCACAATGCCAATCTGGTCGCGCAGACTTTTCAGTTTAATTTTCCTGATATCAATCCCGTCAATCGTAATCGTTCCCGCAGAAACTTCATAAAAACGCGGAATCAGATTACACAGTGTCGTTTTCCCCGCGCCGGAGGAGCCGACCAGCGCCACATAATCGCCGGCGTCTATCTGCAGATTCATATGTCTTAGAACGCGGTGCGCATTGTCATTGTAACGGAAAGAAACGTCTTCAAAACGAATATTTCCTTTGACATTTTTCAATTCAATGGCGTCTTGTGCATCTTTGATTTCAGGTTCAATGGCTAAAATCTGCAAAAACCGTTCATAGCCGGAGTATCCGTTCTGAAACTGCTCGGTAAAATCAATCAGCGTCTTAATCGGATCCGTAAAGATATTGATATAAAGCAAAAACGTGACCATGTCGGTCACTGTAATCATATGACCGGTAATCATCAGCCCGCCCGCAAGAATGACAATCAGATTGATTGCCGTCGTAAACGCGGTCAGTCCGGAATGATATCCGCCCATATATTTGTAATTGTTTTTCTTTGCCTCCAAAAAACCGTCGTTTCCAGTCTTGAATTTCTCATTTTCAATCGCTTCGTTGGCAAACGATTTCACAACGCGGATTCCGGAGAGATTATCCTCAATCTGCTCGTTGATTGCGGCAATTTTAATCCGGTTTTCGCGAAATGTCCGCTTCATCTTCCGGTTGAAATAATAGGCGTATATAAGCATTACCGGAACAAGAAGAAACGCCGCCACTGCCATCTTGATGTTGATGCTGACAAGAATAACCAGCGCGCCGATAATTTTAATCAGCGAAATTGCGACATTCTCCGGCCCATGATGCAAAAGTTCCGTAATGTCAAAGAGGTCGGAGGTAATCCGCGACATCAACTGCCCGACCTTCTGGTCGTCATAGAATGAAAAGGACAGTTTTTGAAAATGCGCAAAAATTTCCGCCCTCATATCATATTCAATTTTTGCGCCCATGACATGTCCGTAATTGGAAATATAAAAATTACTGTAACACTGTAGGGCAATCAAAACCGCCACGCCTGCTCCGATGAAAATGAGCTGCCGCTTGACTTCCTGCGCGTCCATATAAACGACCGTAGATGTAATATAACGGACTACGAGCGGAATTACCAACGCGATTGCGGAAGCCAGAAATGCAAAAAACATATCCGTCAGAAACAGGCGCTTGTACGGTTTATAATATTTGATTAGTTTTTTCAGATTTTCTTTCATCTTTTATGGAATATTATATCAGATACCAATATCTTTCTTTGTTGGATTTGACTGTCTTCTTGCCCATTTTGGCATTTGCAATCACATAGATATAATAGGTCTTTTTCCTGTTTAATTTTTTCTTCTTAAATTTCGTCAGTTTATAAGAAGCTTTCTTTGTTGTCGCCACTTTTTTATATCCGGATTTTGAGTTTAAGGATACATATACAGAGTAATTTTTTGCATTTTTTACTTTCTTCCATGAAATCTTGATATTTCTTCCGGATCTTTTCAGCGCCAAGTCCGGCTGATGACAGAGTCCTAAATAATCTGACCACTCGCCGTACAGATTTTTGCCGTTTACCGTAACATATCCGCGAACTCTTACTTTATAAAACTGATTATTCTTTACATTCTTTATATACACTGAAGAAGAAGCAGACACTCCGGTAGAAACCGGTTTTTTGCCGTTCATCTTATACAACTGATACTGATATCCATCATAATACTCAGGCTTATCCCACCCAAGAGAAACTTCTTTCAAAGATGAGTAGTAGGTTGAAACATAAAGATTTTTTATTTTTGCCGAAATTAACCGCATATAATATGTATCCAGACTTTTCGTAGTTCCGGCTGCCTTATATGCTCCGGCACTTCTCACCGGCTTGATTTCAATATAGTCAAACGGAAGCGCCTCAGTGTTCTTTAATCCGCTAATCGTATAAGAGGTAGTGCTCACCTCAGCCTTGAAAATTTCAGCTCCATTCGTTCTATAATAAATCTGGTAAGATGTCGCGCCTGCCGCAGCACTCCATGCAATCGTCACGCTTGATGTAGTAGCGTCCGCCTGCCATACTTTATCAATACTTTTCGGATTTGTCGCAACCGGCAAAACATCGGAATAAGGGCCGTATACCTGTGTATTATTATAACTCTGCCCTGTATATGCCCGAACTCTTACATAGTATGTTGTACCGGAATTCAGCCCGGAAATAGATTCATTGGAAAGAAAAGTTCCTTCACTTTCCGTCTTCCATGTCTTTCCGTCTGCACTGATTTGTGTTTCATATCTACAATCCTCCAGTAACGCAGACCATTCAAAAGACAGACTGTTGCTATAACTTCGCGTCTGCTGTAATCCGGTTACCTTTCCCGGAGCCTCCGCCGCAGAAACCAGCGCGCTCATGCCCAATGTCATGATTGTTAATGCTGCCATCAATAAAATACTTTTCAAAAATTTCTTCATCTCATTTTCTCCTATCTTATAAAAAATCAACTAATACTTATATCCTATAAAAGTGATACTAATGTGTTTCTGATTGCGCGGATAAATTCTTCTGTGTTCAGTTTCTTTTTATTTTCCAGCGTAGAAATCAGATATAAATCTCCGGTCATTTCACCGTTCTCAATCGTATCAATACATGCTTTTTCCAGCTTGTCCGCAAACTCCTGAAGCTCCTGCAGGTGGTCGAGCTCGCCGCGCTTTCTCAATGCGCCTGTCCATGCAAAAATAGTAGCAATCGGATTGGTAGAGGTCTCCTCCCCTTTCAGATATTTATAATAATGTCTCTGTACCGTTCCATGCGCAGCCTCGTATTCAAAATAACCCTGCGGGGAAACTAAAACAGAAGTCATCATAGAAAGAGAACCGAACGCTGTCGCAACCATATCGCTCATCACGTCGCCGTCATAGTTTTTACAAGCCCAGATATAACCGCCTTCGGAACGCATTACTCTGGCAACCGCATCATCAATCAGTGTGTAGAAATATTCAATGCCTGCGGCGTCAAATTTTTCCTGATACTCTTTCTCAAAGATTTCGGCAAAAATATCTTTAAAAGTATGGTCATATTTTTTGGAAATCGTATCCTTGGTTGCAAACCAGAGATCCTGTCTGGTATCCAAAGCATAGTTAAAACAGCTTCTCGCAAAACTCTCAATCGAACCCTCAAGGTTGTGCATTCCCTGAATAATGCCTGCGCCGTCAAATTCGTGAATGAGTTCTCTCTGCTCCTCTCCCGCTTCGTTGGTATATACCAGCTCTGCTTTTCCGGCGGCAGGGATTTTCATTTCCGTCGCCTTGTAAACATCGCCGTATGCGTGACGGGCAATGGTAATCGGTTTCGTCCAGTTTTTGACATACGGTTCTACACCTTTTACAATAATCGGCGCGCGGAACACTGTACCGTCGAGCATCGCACGAATTGTTCCGTTCGGACTTTTCCACATCTGCTTTAAGTCGTATTCCGTCATTCTTGCCGCGTTCGGGGTAATCGTCGCGCACTTTACGGCAACACCGTATTTTTTGGTCGCCTCTGCGGAGTCAGCCGTCACCTGATCGTTTGTCTCATTTCTGTGTTCAAGTCCCAAATCATAATATTCCGTTTTCAAATCAACAAACGGGAGTAACAGTTCATCTTTGATCAGCTTCCAGAGAACTCTGGTCATCTCATCTCCGTCCATTTCCACTAACGGCGTTGTCATTCTAATCTTTTCCATTTGAAATTCCTCCTTCTTCCCAAATGTCTTTTCAGCCACTTTTGTTCAGTCCGGTTGTAGTACCTGCTGAATTTACAGTTGAATTATAGCGAAATAAACGCCGTTTGTCTATAAAAACGTTTCGTATCCGTCATTTTCTTTGTTATTTTCTTCTATAATTAAGTATTCCTTCGGGATTGATTCTGCCGCTTCCCTGTTTGGTATAGTCCATATTCAAGTCAATGGCCGTCGCCTTTATAATCCGTTTACACTGAATATTGCTCAAGGACGGATTGACGCCGAGCAATAACGCCAGCACCCCTGACACAATCGGTGCGGACATCGAAGTGCCGGTTTTGGAAACATAAAGATATTTATTTTTCCACAAATGACAACAACTGTAAATCCTGTGCGACGGCGCAATGACGTCCGGTTTGTTGATATTTCCCCATGGATTGCCCCTGCCGGAGTAATTTTTGCGGTAAATTCCGTTGACAAACCCTCCATAGGAGTCATCATCTGCCCCGACGGTAATAATCTGCTCGCACCTGCCGGGAATTGAAATGGAGTTTTGTTCCGGCCCGTTATTTCCCGCAGAAGCCACAACGATATACCCCAAATCCCACAATTCATTGACTGCATGGCATAAGATTTCATCTTCCTCCTTTGAGGAATACTTTGTACCAAACGACATATTGACAATGCGGATCCGATAGCGGTCGCCGTAGTCAATAATCCATCGGATTCCGTCAATGACCTGACTCATATCGCCGGTTCCTTTTTTATTAAGCACTTTGAGGGAAACAAGATTTGCCATCGGCGCCACGCCCGCATACTGTCCGCCCGACATCAATCCTTCTCCTGCAATAATGCCTGAAACATGCGTGCCATGTCCCAAATCATCATAAGGCTTCTTTTTATAATGTACAAAATCTTCAAATCCGACGACTCTGCGCCTCAAATCAGGGTGCATCGCCACGCCGCTGTCGAGCACCGCTACGGTCACGCCCTGTCCGCGGATTCCCATGCGGTGCAGCCTGTGTATTCCAAGTAAACTGTTTACATTTTTCATAATCTATCATCTCTCCCATTGATATGGTGTAAAATTTCTCTATGATTTAATATATGAACCCCCGCCTGTAATGGTTTTTACTTTCTTTTGTAACACATCAGGAAACGCCGCATAAAATTTAGTGTAATAAAAAATTCAGGAGAAAGTTATGAGTGATTTAGCAGCAACAAACTGTGGTGGTTATGAAGGCGGAAACGAAGGCGGGTGCAACAACTGTCTTTTCTTAATTCTGATTCTCTTATGCTGTGGCGGCAACAACGGAATTGGCGGCATCGGAAACGGCAATGGCAACAACTGCTGTTCTTTAATCTGGATTATCTTACTTTTAAGCTGCTGTTGTGGAAACGGAAACAACGGTATCTTTGGTAATGGCTGCGGGTGCTAATACCTGTTTTAGCGCACAGTAGAATTTTATTTTATGCTCCTGCATAAGATAAAATAAAGTCATAAGGGGGATTACAGTCTGATGGACAACGAATTTATGAAGCTTACCAAATTCGATTCCATGCTTACCAGCAAAGAAATGCAGCTCGTAAAGGCTGTAATCCCCTACATTGACGGCGACGCCTCCGCAATGCTTGGAATGATCATTAAATTTCAGGAATTACGGAATGCTGCCGCGCTTCGTTCTACGGACGCTGTTTCTGCCATGAATACGGACAATGCCCAGAATAAAATGGAAAATCTTTTCAATGACATCAGGGAATTTCTGAGCGAGGAAGAACAGGAAACGATGGATATGATGATGTCCATGATGGAAATGATGAATATGAACGAAGCCGATAAGCAGGACTTTATGGGAAATTATATGGATATGTTTGGCATGGGAGATTTTTAAACGCTCTCTTACATATATGGAAAGGAAAGAATATGAAAAATAACCGATGGCTGGACGACCCGGTATTATCCGGAATTGCGCCCGAAAAAATGGAAATTCTGACAAAGATTATTAACAGCGCCGGCGATATGAAACCACAGCAAATGCTTGCCTATTTTATGAACGAATCAAACAAGGCGTCCCAAAACGGAATTAACTTTTCCGATGCGGAAACCAATGCGATTTTAAATGTTCTGACCGCCGATATGTCGCCAAAAGAAAAACGGCAGATTGAAACAATCCGCCGCATGGTAAATATGCTTTCCAAAAAAAGACGGTAACAGGACTGTTCGTTCACGCAACTGCCCTCGCCAACTGTTATTCATAATCTATCAAAAACAAAAACCATTATATCTGCTCCTCTTGATATATATTGATCATAAGGTGTTAGATGTATTGTTTAATATACTAATTAGTTATAACTTAAAACAGCATTGTCAAATATACTAATTAGTTATAACTTGAAACAGTATCATACCATACCCACGTTTTATTAGCATATGCAAAGGCCGTCGCATTTGGATAATATTTTAACATTGTAGCACCACCATTGCCATTATCGTTGCCCGGATTCCATATAATCATATACTGATTTGGTGAGTATTCCTTGCACCCCAAACAAATTACTGCATGTCCTGATTGTGTAAAATCATAATAACATGCCATGTAGAAAGGTTTACTATATTTCATTATATTATCATATAATTGCGACCAAGTTAACGTCCTGTTAACTGCACTATAATCTGTTAATCCATATCGATGTAAACAATTGGTGGCATTAGTAAGAGTTCCTCCTTCATTATAACCAACACCCTCTGCATCAGCAACATTCATTGCTGTTAGATTTGTTCCTTTTCGATAATTAACTATTGTTGCCACACTAGCCGCCCAACACAATCCATAATTTCCTTGTCCAACAGGATTATATAGTTGACATGTATTTCCCGTCATAGTCGGCGTATATGTCATTCTCCTCTCAAATGCATTGTTCGGTTGTAAATCATTATTCTTTTTCTGTTCAAATGTTGATATTCTATGTGAAATAGCTTCAACTTTTTTTGAACAATCTAATTGTTGAAACGCCTTGACTTTTTCTTTACCAGTTTCGTTACCATCGCCATAAAGCACTGTACTTTTATTACCATCATCAGAATAAATATAATCGTCATAACTGTAAAAAATGTACTCGCTATTAGTATAGTTAATTTTATTTAGGTATTCAACATACTCTGTTCCTATACTATATGTCCAAGTATCTGCCATTTTCAATACATCAACGGTGATAACTACTTTATTATCACGATTATCAATAATAGGATAATAATATATTTCACTTTGATTTGAATCAGATAATGAATATATGATAAAAGGATTTCCAATTGAGATATTTGTCATATCATTTTTATCTATACCTAATGAATTACTATAATCCATTGACGCATTTTGTATATCGCCAAAATCCTCAACTACAACCTGTTTTGTTTTTGCCTCAATTTTATCTGTAATATAGGTTGTCACCTCTGCTGACATCTTCTCAGAGATTGTCTTTGCACTTACATTATTGAGTGTAATGCCACTAAGCATTACCACAATTACTAAAAATAATGTTTTTAACTTTCGTTTCTTCATATTATATCCCTCCAGTTTGTGTATATAACAATACATCTAACAAAATAATAATATCTCTGTTTTCTTTCCGTGTCAACCAAAAATATAATTGGAGTTATATAAATGTTATAATTTTAATAAAATAGCAAATTTCTATTTTCTTTTAATATTAAATATGATAATATAAACTTACAAACTATTTTAGGAGGGATAGTATGATGAAAAAATGGATTATTTTTGCTGTAATGATTTTATTGAGCGGCGCTTGTCTGTCAAATAATGTCAATGCC
>CANRMF010000010.1 GCA_947631665.1 uncultured Lachnospiraceae bacterium
GCCGTAATGTAATAGTTTACAAAAGAGTCCACATCAATCATCTTGGAAATTTCATCAAAACTGCTGTCTGCCTCTTTGCTGATTTCCTGCTCGAATTTTGTCAGATAATCGAATACCCATGCCTTCTTTTGCGCATAATCCTGATTATACTGCGCTATTTTGTCCGGTTTGCTTGGGTCGCCTTCCGGCTCATTGATGGTAAATGAGTATGTGGAAAGCGCAAGATCCTGATCCAAATGGGCGTCCGTACCTATATCTCTCTTGGAAGAATCTAGTTCAAGCAGAATTTCATGGTTGTCTTTATTTTCAGCATCAATGTCTACTCTGCTTGTGCCGGCTTCTACGGATTCTAACAATAAGTAAGAACCCATATAATTTCCGTCAACATATAAGTCTATCGGCTCGCATTGGCTGGTAAACTGATGTGTCTGATAGGTTTCTTCCACATAATTATGGAACTGGATACCAATCTGATTTCTAATCAGGGATTTATCAAATGTATTGGCAAGAAGACTCCACTTTCTTGCTGCTCCAAATCCAAATAAATCCTGTTCCTGTTTTTTCTTAAACTTGATGTTAAACGGTTTTTTCTGTCCTCCTGCTGTGGAGTTTCCACGCAGTTTAATTTCGCCTTCTCCCTGCCATGTCTGCTCGCCGTCTTTTGTGCGCACAACAAGAGAAGCAGCTACATCCTGTTTGATGCCTGACTTATATAAATCATGATCTTTTGTTGAAGCATCTCTTGAAGTATTGACAAATACCTGCGCAATACCGTTTTCAAGTTCGGTTGTGTTACTGTATACAAGATAGTTTTCTTTGGACGCATCGCTGGTCAATGTTTCCTGCGTGCCTTCCCCATTCTTTCTCTCTAATTTTTCTTTTACTGTCACTGTATACTGTGTATTTTTCGGCAGATTAAGATTGTCAATCACAGACGCATCAATGGAATCACCGGATTTGTCCACTGTCGCTATCGGCTCTACGCCTCCATTGACATACACCTCGAACTGTTTTGTATCGCCGTCTGCCACTGTCATGTCTTCATCATTATCTGTGAACGTAATCTTATAATTGCCATCGGCTGTTTCACGATAATCGTACATCGCTACATCGGTTGGTGCGATAAGCGCCTTGACTGTGGTACTGCTCTTTGTCTCCGGTTCTGATGGAACATATTCTTCGGAATTTACAATCTTAAATCCGGATACTGTAAAGGTATAAGACTGATCTTGAGCATAAGAAGCTGAATCTGTCTTTCCATCTTTATTATTATGATAACCTAATGAAATCCGAATTGTTTTTGTTTCATCTCCTGCAGGCTCATATGTACCTACATATTTATAGGAGAACGTTTCATTGCCGTTATTACTCCATGCGCCGCCTTTCTGTTCTGTAAATGGTTTATCGCCATCGCTATTTCCATCGACAGTAAATTCTTTCGGTGATGGCGCTGTCAAAGTAAACTCGCAGGTATAGGACGTACCGCCTGTAAAAGCAATATCTGCAATTGTAGTCTGAATATGCCACCAGTCGCTTCCGATATTTCCTTTGTCGCCTGAAATTGTATATCCGTCAGCAGACTCGCCGACATTATCCCAATTTTGTGCTACATTACTCCAAGCCGTCCATTGTTTTCCTTCCGCAATGTTTCCTGTCTGCGGTTGTGGATCAGGATCACTACTTTCTTCATAAGTACCTGTAAGTTTCGGGCACTGAATAATCACAGTGACCTTTTCGTCGGAAAAATTCACTGTAAGAACATTGTACTGGTAGGTCAAAACATCTGTTGCATTTTCAATAAATATTTGATCTGTTGTAACCTTCACACTACTACCGTTCAGACTTGCGGACTGTGGGAATTTACCTCCCAGAGCAAAATATATCTCGTTGTTACCCGCTCCCTGAAACTGTGATACTGTTGGATTAAGCGTCCCGCTGTAAACAGCATATGTACTGCCCTGTAAGCTTTCCGGCGCGGCAGCACTGTTTGTTAACTCCTTCCATTCAGCTATTGTGCTATAATCCTCAGCCGCACTTACCACCTTTGGCGTATAACTGATACTGGTAATCACCATCGCCAATGCTAAAAGTACGGATAGCACTTTTTTCATGCTTTTTTTCTGCTTTTTCATATTCTCGTTTTCCTTTCATAAATAATATGTATCGGGGGGCGGAATATGCCATAAGACAATTCCAAAAGGAAGGGATTTTTTGAAACATCTGAAACTGTAAAAATAAAAACGCCTTTTTCAAATCCGCTCGGCAATCGAACGAATATCAATCCCCCAGCCTGAGTGCGCTAAAGACAAATATTTCTCTCCGTCCATTTTCCTGTTTATTTGCCCGAGTCATCTCAGTTTTACCACCGTAGACACTTTTTCTATTATGACAATCATACCACTATGAGGTTTGAAATTCAAGATTTTTGTCTGTATTATATATACAAAGGTCAATATATCCTATATAAAAATGATTTTATTTTTATTCAATCAACATTCCATCAAAATGGGCACAAAAAGAAAATCCGAAGCCTCCCTTTTGGGATCACTTCGGATTTCTTTTTCCCGACTTTCAAAAGACGGGACAAGTCAATATTTAAGTTTTATTTTACTTTTACTTTCTTTACCGCAGACCATTTTCCAAACTGTTTCTTTCCGCGTATTAGGATATAAGCGCGCACGCGGGCAAATACCACTTTGCGGTTTTTCAGTTTTCTGTGAGCCACAGTAAACGCTTTTTTGTTTTTCTGATACAGTTTTGTCGCCAGCGGTTTCTTATTCTTCTTTGCGTTCTTCTTTGTCTTGTAGAAACGCACCTGATATCCGTCGGATACTTTCAGCTTCTTCTTTAAAGTTACTTTGACGTTCTTTGCAGATTTCTTTTTCTTTACAGATTTTATGCCCGGCTTTCCTGCTTTGTTAAATTCTGCAAGTCTCTGCGCGTCATTGTCCGCCGCAATCTGGCCACCGTTTCCGCCATTTGGAGCAACCGTACCCTGACCGTTGTTTCCGTTATTTGGAGCAACCGTACCCTGACCGCTGTTTCCGCTATTTGTGGCAGCCGTATCATTTTCTGTCGGCGCAACGTCTGTTTTTGACGTCTGCTCGCCTGACGGCGGTACATTTGTAACATCACCGGACGGCTCCGCAGTGGTAGCGTCTGTTCCGCCTGAAGGTTTTTCCGGTGTCTGTGGCTGTGCCTTTGTCGTCGTAGCGTCCTGCGTCGGCTTCGGCGTCGGATTTGGCTTAGAAGTCGGCTGCGTTACAACCGGAATGTCCGGATCGTCATCGCTGTCCGCCTCGGTTGTTCTCTCGCCTTCTTTAATGCTGATTTTCTGCGTAACGCCCTCAGACTCAATTCCCTTTAATACTGATGTTACCCTGACGGTGTGTGAGCCTCCGCTCAATCCTGTGAAGGTGTAGGTTCCCGCTGCCACCAGATTCATGCTCCGGAGTTCCTCATCAATATAAATGCTAAACGTCTGTCCGTTTGCGGTGTCGCCCTCAAAAGTTACCTGAATTGCTCCGTCCTGCGGGCTGGATAACACGAGTCCGTAAGGTTCTGACGGCATATAATTTTCCGCCGTACCCATCACTGCCACTTCGTAGAGCTGATAACCGTATCCTGCTGATTTCTTTGTAAAGTTAATCTTTACATACTGTACAGTACCCTGTGTATATTTGCCTGCATCAATCTTTACTTCGACCGGTGAAGCGTAAACACAATCCACAATATCTGCTACTGTATCATACCGGTTTCCGTCTTTGGAGAACTGAATGTTAAAGTCTTTTGCGTAGGTATTGTTGCCTGTAAACGCCAGCAATACTTCCTCAATCTCATCAATCGGAACTGCCCTGTCAAGCGTTACGACGATATCCGCATTGTCCTCGCCCCAGACGGTTTCTACCTTATCTCCGGCAATATTACCGTCGGTCAGTTTCTGAGGATCCTGACTTCCTTCGTTTGGATAAATGTCATGCACCTCAACCTTTGCGCCTTTGGAAATATTTCTCTCCGTATTTACATAATCTCTCAGCGAACCGTCATCAACAGTGACTACTCTTGTAATGCCCTCTGACAGTTTGCCGTCATAGTATGATACTGCCTTTACGGTATGCTTTCCGCTCGTTGACGGAAGCACGCCCTTTCCTGCGTCCATCAAATCCGTTGCTTTAACGCCGTCCAAAAATACCATGTATTTGTATCCGTTCTGGCCTGCGCCCGCTACGATTTCATAATCAATCTGAAGCGGCGTGTCAACGGTTACGATAAAGTCTGCCGGATCTTCGCAGTGTTCCATCTCCGTTTCCTGCGCCTTCATCTCTGTGGAAAGCACAGCGACCTCGCGGATCTGGAAGCCCCAGTTTTTATGTCCCTGAAGCGTAATCTTGACATATCTGGTCGTGCTCAGTTTGTCTGAGCAGTCTTCCAACGGAATGGTAAACAGTCCCTCGTCAGAGCCCTCATAGGTCAGTCCCGTAACGGTGCCTGCCTTTACAAAATCGATTCCCGTATCAGAGAGTTCAATTTCATAATCGCCGCACCATGTATTTCCATTTACATACTGAACTGCAAGAGCGTCAATGCCGTCGGTATTGTAATTTGCTCCGAGATCAATCAGCACATACTCTGATGTATGAGATGAATCCCAGTCTGTCGCTACATAATTGCTCTCAAGATTTCCGTCGGTCAGCACATTGGTCGTCTGGCTTCCCTCTCCTGCATAAATGGAAGATACGGAAGCGGTCTTTCCAAGCGCCAGATTATATTTTGCATCGGAAATCATTTCCTTTAATGTCGCTGCCGGCCCTACCGTCACGTCACAGCGGGCGGTCTGCCCTGCGATTGTCACTGTCACAAAGGTTTTTCCTTCGCTCTTTGCGGTCAGCGTTCCGTTTTCATTGACGGAAACGATATTGTCATTATCAGATTTCCATGTCGCCGTCGTATCGTCGGTTGTATCCGCCGGTGTCACGACTGCCTCTAACGTTTCTGACGATTTGTTTTTCATCGTCACAACAGACGGTCTGATTTCTACTTTTTCCACATGCTTCGGCTCGCTGACAATGACTTTGCAGGAAGCGCTCTGTCCTCCGGCAACGGTCGCGGTAATGTTTGCCTCGCCGACATTCCGTCCGGTTACTAAACCGTTTGCGTCTACATGCGCAATGTTGTCATGGTCTGACGTCCATGTCACGCTTTCGCCGGAAAGTGAAGCGAGTTGTACGGTATTTCCGACTGCAATATGTGCTTCGGTCAGATTCAGTCCCAGCGTGCCGCGAATCAGGATTGACGCGGTGGTCACTTCTGAGAGAAGCATTCCTTTCCGGTAAGTTACCGCCTTAATCTGTGTAGACTTGTTGACGGTAAACGGTGCCGTATAAGTCTGTGAATCTTCTGTCGGTTCTGTTCCGTCCGTCGTATATTTAATTTCCGCGCCTTTGACTGTCGTAGACATCGTTATTGTCTGCGCTGTGTTGTATTCTCCGGATACCGGAGTAATCGTCGGCGCTTTTGCCTGATTTGCCCCATAAACTTCAAACTCAAAGATATTGTATCCATACTGGGTAGCTCTCTTGATACCCTGCATTCTCACATATCTCGCCCTGACTGCCTCGAAGGTTGTGCGGACGTCGCCGACTGCACCCGCTTCCTCAGCGACCGTCTTCCATTCTTCGCCGTCGGTGGAAACCTGTATCTCATATTTGCTTGCAAACGCGGCTTCCCAGTTGATATTGACTGTATTGATTGCCTTGACTGCGCCGAGATCCACCTGAATCCACTCGTCGTTGTTTTCTGCTGCCTGCCATGACGTCTTTAAGTCGCCGTCAACAACTCTGGACATGGTGTCTTCTTTAGAACTTGCAGTCACAACCTTTCCTAAAGCGAGATTGTCGCTGCTCTCAATCATATCGCCCTCAATCACAATCGTTGCGGACGCATAAACGGAGTCAATACAGCCTTCCTTGACTGCAATCGCTTTGACCGTACTGTCGCTGGACACCATAAATCTGTCCGTATATCTTGCAGAATCCGTCGTCGGCGCACTTCCGTCAGTCGTGTAGTAAATGACTGCGTCTTTATCTTCGCACTCGATTTCTACCATCTGGGTATCGTCAAAGCGGACTGTGCCGGACGCGTTTTCCTTCACCTCGCCGTTTGTCAGCCCGATACAGCGGATTGTCGGCGTCGGCGTCTGCACATAGTTCATGCCGCCTGCCGGATTGATATTAAACTGCACGAGCGCTTTTGCGTTGACTTTTGCTTTTCCAATCACCGCTCCGTTTTTCGGATTGACAATCTGCACTGTCTTTACTGCCTGCGTCGGGTTCCATACCTCGCCGGTGTAAGTGTAGTTTCCGTAACCGTCGTTTTTCTTGTATACAGAGCCTGTCAGGGTCTGTCCTGTAATCACATAATCGTCCGTCTTGTATCCGAGTTCGTCCATCGCGGAGATAAACCACAGCGTGTTTGCCCGGTCTCCCGCGTCAACTCTGTCTACATTTGTTTCAAATAAATCATATGCTCCCTGCGGATCGGTCTGGGAGAGCATCGGCCACATAATATGCTGCCATGTGTTGTTCGGCGTCGCATACTCGTCGTCCGTCGTAATATTTCCAACTCTCTTTTCGATTGCAATCGCATAGTTTGTATCATTCCAAAGTCCCTGATACATGGTCTTACATTTTTCCTGATCCATACCATAGTTGGTCAGGTATTCTGAAATCGGAAGCCACTGGATACCGTAGATGAATACCGGCTGTCCTCCGAAGAACGTACCGAAACTGTATGTACCGCCGTAAATCTGTCCCGTACCTTGGAACGGATATTCCGGCAGCCAGTTGTCTCCGTCATAATCGAACCAGTACTGTTTTACCGCTTCCATTTCCGTCGTAAATCCATACGCACCTGCGTCAATATATTTCTGGTCTTGGGAAGCTTCGCCCCACAGATACATTCCTACCCAGCTGAATAAGGATTCGCTGGCGGATTCCTGATTGTTTCCGTCATCATTGTCGGCGTAACCGCCTGCCCATGAATGTCCGGAGTACTGGTCAAAGGAACGGAATTTACAGAACATATTTCCGTCGTTTTCCGGATCTTCCGGATTTGCGTAATCCCGCACCAGAAGTTCAATCATGTCTTTGTAATCGTTGTAGAATGTCCTGTCATACATGGACAATACTGCTGCGCCAAACATGAAATATCCATAAGTAAAGTGATGGTCACAGATTGCCGCATTTGCGCCGTAAGCGCTCTCCGGATAGTAGATGGTGCCCCAGTCTTTGTTGTAAATCAGATAACAGCGGTCGTCGCCTCCACTGTATGTAAACCAGTCTACCAAGATTTTCTTTAAGTCTTTGAGCAGGTCGTCGCGAATGTCCGTCTCGCCAATCTGTTCTGCCATCAGCGCCGTAATTGCCAGCGGGTGAATTGCTTTACCCTGCCAGTAAGCGTCCGCATTCGGACCTGTGCCGAGCTGGTTTTTTACCGTCATGATATAATCCTTCATCTCCGCAGTATTCATCATGGTGCTGTTCGGCTTTGCGAATGTCGGAAGTAATCCCGTAAACTGCTGCGTCGTCTTTAATACGTTTGAAAACTTCGCTTTCATGTTACCGCGGATAGAACCGTATACGGCGTCCGGATTGTCCGTATCGTCAGAGAATTTCCACTGATGCGGATAAAACGCCTGCATGGTCACGTCGCTGAAACCGCTCCGTTTTACTTTGGTGGTCGCCGTATAAACGGTCTCCACCTGTGAAGTCGTTCTGTCATAGGAATAACTTACATAAGTGTCTGTGACATACGCATATCCATGCTGGTAGTATGTCCGTAAATCACTCTTTTTCAACATTGCGCCAAAGGACATATAAGCGTCGTTCTTTGATGCAAACTGTACTTTAATCGTTGTTTTTGCTCCCACAGTCATTGCGGTAAACGTCGTTCCCTGCGGAGCGGATACGGCAAAATAAGAACCGTCATTTTTTGCCCTTGTATTTTCTTCGTCTACGGACACAAATCCGATGTGATCCGTTGTGACGCTGTCGCCGGCATTTTTCAGGATTGCGTTGCCGTCGTCGTCAAAGATTTCTTCAATGGAAGATGAATTGATAAATACGGTATCGTTTCCTTCATATTCCGTAAAGATGTATGGAGAACCTTTGACAAACGTAGACTTCATCTTCAGTCCGTCTTCGTCGCAGAGTCCCAAATCCACATGATAATCGCCGTATCCCTCAACTCTGTCATAGCCGGAGCCTCCGAGATAGTTGTCCGGCATAACATAAAAGTCCATCAGCCGTTCGGAATAATATCCCATGCCAAGGTCGTTTTCTTTCCGCTCGTCGGTAAATCCCTGTGACGCCAGAAGCACTCCGAGTCCCTTCTTGGAATAAACTGCTTTCAGCGGGTGAATCACGTCCACATTGCCAAACGTTTTAATCATCGCTGATGACCACCAGCTATTGGAGTCAATCGGCACCTGAACGTTTTCTTCGTTTACAAATGTCGGAAGTTTGTTTAATTCTTTTTTAATTTCACCGGAAATATAATTGCCCTTCCCGTTTGGATTGTTGATAATCTGTCTGGTAGGAAGTTCCGGTATCACTTCGTTGTCTTTGCTGTCGCCGTCTTTATATTCGTATACCTCCAGCTCGCGAAGCCCGAAGCCGCTGCCATGCTCGACTTTGGAGTATACCAAAACCCTCACATAACGGACGCCTAAGCGGTAACACGTTACATTGTCCACAATGCCCGTATAACCCCGCATCTGTCTGTGAATGGTCGTCCATTGAGAAGCGTTGGAGGATACCTGAATATCATAAATCTTTCCTGCGTCGTCATTAAACCGCGCAATCACGCGTCCAATCGTATATGGCTGTCCCAGATCAACGTAGATCCACTGATCTTCTTCGCCCTGATAAGACGTAAAGGCTGTTGACGTATTGCCGTCCACCGCATTTTCCGGTTTTACCTGATCGTAAGCGTCCGGTTTGATGTTTCCGTTTTCGTCCTTCATCCACCACTCATCTCTGGTGCCGGAGCATTTTACGGTCTGTCCCTGAGCAAGATTTTTTCCGTAATATACCGGTCTTTTGTTTGCGCCGCCGGTACCGAATACCTGAAACTCATAGAGTGAACTGCCGTAATTGGTCGCTCTTTCCGTACAGATAATCTTGACATACCGTCCGGTCTTTTTTGACAGGTCAGAGGAATCAATCGTCTGCTTTAAGGCTGCCTGCGTATCTACCTCCACGCCGTTGTTGCCCTTTGCGTCCGGCTCTGCATTAAACGTACAGGTGCCGCTGCCGAGTTCCTGCTGCGTGTCCGGATTGAACGCTACGACTTTTAACGTATGCTGTCCCGGTGAAAAACGGACGTCGCCCTGCGTTCCGCCATGATTATTAAACTGATAATCATCTCCGCCTGCCCTTGCAATCTCATCATCTACATAAACTTTATAATGCGCGTCTTCCACGCTCGTCCAATTGACGCTGAATCTGTAATTGCCGTCGTCCCTTACGCCTGAATAACTGTAAGAAACCGCCATATTGACATAAGCGCCGGCGCTTTTTCCTTTTGAATATACGGTAGTCCAATGTACCTCGTCATCGGAAAGCTGGATATCGTAATACTTTGCATAAGCAGCCTCCCAGTGCATATAGATGTAGTCAATCGTCGCTACCTTTCCGAGATCGACATACAGCCACTCGTTGCTGTCTGACTGGTCTGCCTGCCATCTCGTATCGTCTTTTCCGTCCACTGCGTAATCTTCATTAGAACCGGAGCTTGTGTAAACCGGTCTGTCCTGAGACAGATTGTAAGGCGTGTCGTCAACGTCTGCCGCCGCAATCGAAAATAACTGCGTCTGCGGACAGATGGAAGCCATCATCATGACCGTCAAACACAAAGCCAGTCCTTTTTTCATTCTTCCTCGCATATTTCCTCCTTCAACTCACTCAATATTTTTGTGCCTGATAAGATAATTTAATTATAAAATCTATTTTTGGCTATCTCAAGAATAAAAACTTTTTTTATGATTTTTCAGCAGTATGCCTAAAAAATCTTTCGATTTGTTTCATTTCTCCCACTGAAACAAAGCCTTTCCCTTTTTCTTTTTGGTCATTTTTTATAATATCGGCAATCTTTAGTAAAATTGTTTCAATATCAAAACAGGGAAAACGGAATGTGTCTGACATTCGTTTCCCCTGTTTTAATAAATAGCGCTGTCTCCGCTATGATTTTTTAATGCTCACCTTTTTGGCAACAGACCAGTTTTTGCTGTAATATTTCTTTCCGTCTGCTTTCAAATAAGCCTTTACGCGGACATACAAGTTCTTTTTGTTTTTCAATCTGCGGTGTTGTACCGTAAATGTTTTTCTGTTTTTCCGATATTCAACCGTCGCAATGGCTTTTCTGTTTTTCTTTGCGTCCTTTTTTCCGGCGTAAAACCGAATCCGGTAACCGTTTGCCTTCTTTACTTTTTTCTTTAAGGTAATTTTTACTTTTTTTGCTGATTTCTTTTTCGTTACCTTTTTTACTTTTACGATTTCCGGACGGCTCGCCGTCTGAGGCCCTTCTCCGGTCTGCGTCAGGCTTTCCGAAGTTTTTTCCGGATTTCTTTTGTTTCCGGTAGTACGGGGTTCTAATTCCAAATCAGGAATTGTGTCCGCCTCGCCGCCGGTATATGGACTGCCCCAAGGATTTTCAACAACATCGCCCGGATCGTCAATCCCTGCGGCAGAGATGACGGTATACTCCATCGTTCCCGCTGAAAACAATATCATTCCTGCAACGAAAACATATGCAGCTAATTTTCTAAATTTCATTTTCCCCTCCTGAGTTGTATCTTCACTTTTTTCACCGGAGACCATTCTTTGCTTAAACGTCTCCTGCCGTCAATCACCACGAAACTTTTAACCCGAATATATAAAGTCTTTTTATTTTTCAATTTCGTATGCGATACGGAGAACTGCTTTTCGTTACGCAGATAATAAATTCTCAGCATTGCTTTTGAAGACCTGACGGCATTTTTCTTCTTTTTATAAAAACGAACCACATATCCATCTGCCGCCTTTACCGTCTTTTTCAGACCAATTTGGATTTTTGCTGAGGCTTTTGCTTTTACGGCAGATTTTACTTGTATCGTTTCCTTCATTGCCGCCAAGCGGTCGGCATCTGCTGACTGTGTCGGAATTGCAGTCGTCTCTTTTTTATCTATGGTTGTTTTTTCCTCGCCCGCAGATGAGCCTTCTTCTTTCGATGTAGTTTCCTGAATTGCAGCGCTCTCCTGCACAATGACAGACTGCTCTACGCCGATGGATTCCCTGCCGTCAAGCACTGCCGTAATTTTTATAATATGTGCGCCTGCCGAAACGTCGGATATGGAATAGTAACCCGCCTGCACGTTGGAATAAGCGATGATCCCGTCGATATAAATATGATACAACTGGCCGAGCGCTTTCTGTTCCTCTGTTTCAGACCATATCACGCTGACTGTATTAGGCGTTTCCGTAATGGTCACAAAGGATAAAATATCTATCGGCTCTTTTGCGGTATATTCAGATGATGTTTCCGATACCGGCGTTTCAGTCGTAACGGTCTCGCTTGTCGCTTTTTCGGTCGTAACAGTTTCACTTGTCGCTTTTTCGGTCGTAACTGTCTCGCTTGTCGCTTTTTCCGTCGTAACAGTTTCACTTGTCACTTTTTCGGTCGTAACTGCCGGCGTCTGCGTCACCGTAGGCGTTTCCTTTGGAGTTGTCGCCGGTGCTTCTGTTGTTGTTTCTTTCGGTGTTGTAGCCGGTGCTTTTGTCGTTGTTTCCTTTGGAGTTGTAGCCGGTGCTTCCGTCGTTGTTTCCTTCGGAGTTGTGGCCGGTGCTTCCGTCGTCGTTTCCTTCGGTGTTGTCGCCAGTGCTTTTGTCGTTGTTTCCTTCGGTGTTGTAACCGGTGCTTCTGTCGTTGTTTCCTTCGGAATTGTGACTGGTGCTTTTGTCGTTGTTTCCTTCGGAATTGTGACTGGTGCTTTTGTCGTCGTTTCCTTTGGTGTTGTAGCCGGTGCTTTTGTCGTTGTCTCTTTTGGCGTCGTCGTCGGCGCTTTCGTCGTAAACAATGAACCCCATGGGTTCGGCGCAACGTCCCCATCTCCGTCTCCGGTAGTTGCCACAACGCCTGTAATATAAATCGAAGTTATTACCATGATGGTCGCAACAAATCCTGCTAAAAATTTTCTCATACTGTTTCCTCTCAACTTTGCGCGCTTCTGCGTTCTTATCTATATAAACATTTTATCATAAATAATGCAAATGACAACGTTTATTTTGCTAAAAAGGACTGCCACATTTCCACATGGCAGTCCCGCTGTCAGTCATACGCCTCTATTTTTTTATCCGAATCTTCTTTACCAAAGACCAGCCGGAAAACTGTTTCTTCCCATCAATTACAATATAGGAACGCACTCTGACAAATAATTTCTTTTTATTTTTTATTTTTTTACTTTTGACCGTAAACTGTTTTTTATTTTTCTTATATAAAACCTTTGCAACGGCTTTCTTGTTTTTCTTTGCGGACTTCTTTGTCTTGTAAAAACATATCTGGTAACCGGTTGCATTTTTGGCTTTTTTCTTTAACCTGATTTTAACCTTTTTCGCAGATTTCTTCTTTGTGATTTTTTTGACTTTTACTTTTCCCGCCTTTTGGAAATCTGCCGGCGAGCCGCCCTCTGTCACTGCCGGTTTTGAAACGTTTGCGTCCTCCGGCTGCGTGGAAACATTCGGAGTTTGTGACGTCGCCTGCGCAGAGGTTTCGGTCTGAGCGTCTGCGGTCGGCATTTCTGTCGAAGCGTCCGGTGCCTTCGTCTCCGTTGGCGTAGGCTCCGGTGTTTTTGTCGTTGTTTCTTTCGGTGTCGTTTCCGGTGCTTTTGTTGTCGTTTCCTTCGGCACAGTTACCGGCGCTTTTGTCGTTGTTTCTTTTGGCACAGTTGTCGGTGCTTTTGTTGTCGTTTCCTTCGGCACAGTTGTTGGTGCTTTTGTTGTCGTTTCCTTCGGCACAGTTGTCGGTGCTTTCGTCGTTGTCTCTTTCGGCGTCGTTTCCGGCGCTTTCGTCGTTGTTTCTTTCGGTACGGTTACCGGCGCTTTCGTCGTTGTCTCTTTTGGCGTCGTTTCCGGCGCTTTGCTCGTCGTTTCCGTCGGCGGATTTGTCGGCGTATCGCCGCCCTCCGGAATACTTGCATTTAAAATATGCAATACTGCTTTTACGCTGCCGTCCGGATTGTAAAAGATGACTTCGTTATCTCTTTTTGTCAGATGCTCTATGTTCACCCAGACGCCTGCGCCAACTATAATCTCGTCTTTCTTTTCTCCGTTTACCTTAATATCGCCAATCATCGCGTCACTTAATGTGACATAAATTCCCGCAATATCGTCTTTTTGTTGGATATTGACAATGCCGGTATTTTCTCCGGATACAAAATACGCTTTGAACATTTCGTTCAACGCTCCGCCTCTGGCTCCATCGCCGAGCCAGTCCAGTTGGTCGTAGCCGGTTACGTCAGCCTTCGACGTGGTTGTTTCAACCGGAGATGTTGGCTGAGGTACTGTCGGCTCCGGCTCTTTTGTGGACTCCTGCGAAGTTCCCACTTTTTCCAATGTAAAACTGTTAAAGTTTAAAACGGTTCCGGCGTCTGCATTGGAAAGGTTAAACATGAATTTGACTTTATCCGCATACGCCGTAAATGTTCCTTCATAGACATTATCACCGGCAACAATTCCTTTCCTCTGCAAATCTTCGCCAGATGGAAATTCGTCTGCTGTAATATCATTTTTCAAAAGCACTTCGCCGGTATTCTGATTGGCGTTGACATTGATACGGTACCGGTAGGTACTTCCTTTTTCTACGTCCATTTCATTGGTATATGCCTGAATTCCCCAGTCCTGCGTACTTTTTGATTTGATTTTCAATGAGAAATTGTCCAGCGCATCGCCGCCTTTATAAGAACCTCTTGCGTTCGCCCATGAAGTACCAAAGTAGTAATTCCACTGTCCCAGACTCACGTTTTCATTTTCCACACAGTCCGTAAATCCGTCCGGCACCGGCGTCGTAACCTCCGGCTCAGGCAGATTTTCGGTACGGTTTGTTTTGTTTCTCTGGAAATTGGCATCATCGCCCTGATATACGCGCACATAGTCCACATACATGGTAGAGCTGCGCCAGTCGGAATCTACGGTAATCCCTTTAGTGAAAGGAGAGGCGTTGCTTCCGATTGCCAGATTTAACAGGAAATAATGCGCGCGCTGAAATTCTTCCAATTCGCCTGACGTGATATCAATCGACTCATACCACTGTCCGTCTAAGAAGAACTGGATTTCATTTTCATACCAGTCGGCGCGGAAGGTGTGCCATTCGTCCATCGTGCTGACGTATCCGTACTGTCCGTTGATTTCACTTCCGTAATAGGAATGTTGGTACTCCGTCGGCGAAGGATTCCAGTGCAGTGTGCTGATAACCTCGCTTTCTTTATTCCGATGTTCCATAATATCAATTTCACCGCAATTCGGCCAACCGTATCCCGTCTGGTTGCCCATCATCCAAAATGCCGGCCATACGCCGTTCTGCATTCCGTTTTCCATGCGGATACGCGCTTCCATGCGTCCGTATCTGGCATAGAATTTTCCCTCTGACATCAGACGTCCCGAGGTGATTTCTCCACCCTCATAATCTCTCTTTGCCCTGATTGCAAGCGCTTTTCCGTCGGTTGCGCCATCAGCGTTTGTAATATAGACATTTTCCGTACTGTCCGTATAATTTTGTACTTCCTGATTTCCCCAGCCGTCGCTTCCATGACCGGTCTGATATGTCCATGTGTTGGTGTCTACGCCGCCGCCAACGGTCTGGTCAAATTCATCACTCCAAACCAGTTTCCAACCACCGCTGTTCTGCTCGCTTGACAGTACGCCGGCGCGAACCTGATTTGGCAAAATATTCAATGATGTAACAACCAATGTCAGGCTGACAAGCGCTGCCGCCGCCTGTCTGAATAGTTTCTTTTTAACCATCACTTCCATCTCCTTTTTCACGTTATAGAAATTTCATACCAATCCTCACAAGTAAATTCAATATAACACTTCTATGAATGTTTTGAAAGAAATACTAAAAAATGGACACTTCTAAAAAAAGGACACCCGCAGTGAAATCACTGCGGGCGCCCAAATAGGACTTACCTATTATTTTTTAATTTTAACCCTTTTCGCTTTAGACCATGCACCAAAGAGTTTCTTCTTACCGTTTAAGTTGTAAGCACGAACCTTAATAAATAAGACTTTCTTATTCTTCAACTTCTTAGAAGTAATGGTTACTTTTGTCTTCTTGGTTAATTTCTTAGCCAACGCTTTCTTATTCTTCTTAGCATTCTTCTTTGTCTTGTAGATTGCTACCTGATATCCTTTTGCGTTTTTGGTCTTTTTAATCTTAACCTGTATCTTCTTTGCAGATTTCTTCTTTGCAGTAATCTTTTGAATCTTTGCTTTTGCAGGTCTCTTAGCATTTGCATCGCCCGGCGCTTTGGTTGTAGTGTTACCGCCCGGTGCTGCTGTTGTCTGAGGTGTTGTTGTCTGTCCGCCTGTTGCTGATGTAGTCGGCTGTACGCTGCCGGTTGGATTATCTGTCGGTGCTTCGCCGGTTGACGGCTCATCGCTACCCGGCTCATCACTGCCCGGCTCATCTGTACTTGGTTCATCTTCATTCGGATAAACAACGTTTCCTTCCTCGTCTGTAATCTTCAGGTTTGAAAGGTCAAGTACAACACCAATACCAACCTGTCCGGCTCCGATGGTTAATGTAACTTTTCCTGTTTCATCAGCTTCCACTGTACGGGTAAGTGTTACTTCCTGACTCTGTGACAGGTCAACGCTTGCAGAATCACCGTCAGTAACAAGCACACCATCTGCCTGATCAGCTTTCAAGTCTACTGAAATTGTATAGGACTGTCCCGGAGTAAGACCATCTTTGACAATCTTGTACTGAACAGCGCCCCACTGATCCCAGTTGTTATTATTGCTGACAATCTTTGACTGAATGTGGTCAGCATCTGTCGGATCAACTGCGATTGCCATTGTATTGGTCGTGTTAATCCAAACTGTGTAACCACCAACAGTAATATCTGCGCCTGTACCTACGTATTCTTCAAAGGTCATCTCTACCGGTTCTTCCGTAGAACTATCCTCTGAGCTTGGCTGATCATCTGATGTCGGAGGTACAACTGCCGGCGTACCCTTCTTAACTACAAATGTGAATTCGCCGTTTTCTGCAACAACTTTAATTACAGAATATGCGTCGTCATCAAGTTTTGTAGGATCAACTTTTACTAATCCTGTTGCAATCTCTTTAACAACGCCCTCTGCAGGCTCCTCGCCGTTGATTGTAACGGAAGTTACTGCTCCGGCATCTCCTGAGAACTGAAGACTTAATGTATTTCCTGCATCGCCGTACCATGGATTCAAACCGTCAATGGTGCTTTCCTGAACTGCATACTCAAGCGTTAAATCTTCATTTCCGTCACACTGAAGTGAACTGTACTCTAATGTTGATGGGTCAAATCCCGGATCATATGGAGGAGTTACAGGTGTGGTTGGAGTTTCGGTTTCATCAGAACTTGTTTCGGTCGGTGTCGTTGCCGGTTCAATTCCTGTGTTGCCGATTACCGCAATCTCTGTAACCTGAGCGCCATATGTAACACCCTGTGGATAATGAATCTGGATATATCTTACAGTGCCTTCCTGACTGATTGCAGACTCTACACCGTAAGGAGCTTTGCCCTGTTTGTTACGTGCTGCAATGACATCAGCGCCCGGAACAGTAACAACATCTGTCCATGCGTCTTTGTCTGTTGAGAATTTAATTTCCTGACTGTTGTTTGCTTCAGGAGCGCAGCCCGGTTCCATAACTCGATACCAAACAACGATATTCTCGATTGCTGAAGCGTCAACATCTTCACCTAAATCAATGATGTATGATCCGTCCGGTACATTCTTTTCAGGACATACATAATCAGAATCACTGATAATTCCGTTTGTAATATCTCCGTTTCCTTCTGCACTGCCATGAGGTTCATTGCTGCCTTCATGCTGAGGAGACAACTCCCATGTCTTATTTAATGCAAAGTTTCTGGAAACATCTGTAACGTCGTCTTCAATCGTCTTAACTTCGACCGGATCGCTGACAAGACCTTCTGAAGTACCGCCATTGTAGAGTGATACGACCTTAACCGTATGTGTTCCTCTTGCAACGTCTTCAATTGTATAATCCTGTCCTGCAACGCAGCCTGATAATCTCGGTGCACCTTCTTCATCAAGATATAAGAAATAGGTATAATCTTCCTGTCCTTCATCAGCAGTAATATTTACTTTAATCTGTCCGGTCAGTGTTGCCGTCTTTTCAGATGACACTGTGACTGCCTTTGGATTGCTTGCCGGTTCAGGTGCTTCCCCTTCTACCGGATTTTCAGCAAATACGCCGATTTCAGTAACCTGAGCGCCCCAAGCTACGGAATCATTAACCTGAATTCTAATCTTTCTTACAGTACCGGATACGGTTTCCTTGTCAAGTACAACCGGAACCATGTACTGGCTGCCATCTGACTGTGCGTCTTCTTTTTCTTCCGGATATTCTTCTGCAGTCATTTCTGCAACTTTGCTGAATACCGTATCACCAAACTGAACTTCAAATCCGTTCTTTGGATAAAGGTTTGCATCGCCGTTTCTGAACCATACAACTACCTGATCGATACTTGATGCTTCATAAATCTGTCCTAAGTCAATTTCAAAATAACCCGGTGTGTTGATGCCTACATAATTTCCCTGCCATTTATTCCATGTACCGTCTGTAAGCGCTGCATAATCCTGATTACCCTCTTTGAAACTGCTTACGTCAGCGGTCTTCTGATATGCAAGGTTTCTCTCTGTTGTCAGCCACTCATCATATGGCTGTGTCGGAGGCGCTACATATTCTGTACAGGTTGCGGTAAGATTCATTTCCGTACCTGTCGGTCTGTATCCAAGACCAATCGTGTCAGAGTCTTTTGTCTCTGCAGTTGCCTTAAATACGCCTGATGCCAGAACTTCGTCACCGTTTGTAATGCTGTATTTATACTTTGTTCCTTCCTGAAGATCCGTAAAAGTATATGTTACCTGAACAAGCCATTCATCATTAGCTGTCGTGTCAACGAAGTTTAATGCTATTTGTTCCGGTGTTTCTTCGGCGTATTTATATGCAACATGAGCTACCTGAGCATCGTTCCAGTTGCCGGTATAAAGTTTCCAGCCACCGTAAGTGCTGTCATTTTCCGGAAGCATGGTGTATCCTTCCGGTGCAACCGGTTCTTTCGGCTCATCTGTGGAAGGTTCTTCCTCTGATGAAGGTTCTTCTACCGACGTGTCTTCCTCTGCTTTTACGAACTTCGCAGTAAAGCTGAACTCGGTACCTGCCGGAACCTGTCCAAGATTCAGGAAAACATCCGGATAATCTGCATTTGAAGTATAGTCTATCACAGCCTCATGTGTACCTTCTTCCATAGCGATGCTGTGATCTCCACTGTTAATCTGCATATTAAATGTAGCCGCCTGATTGGTTGTGTAGTTCACATGAACTTTATATTCCTGTGCAGGAGCAGCCAACTTCAAGAGTTTGTCTGTAGCTGCTATCTTTGCCTGCAGATTCCAATCTTGACCATTGTTTGCTGTTACTTTTGCATCAAAGGAAATGGTTTCGCCTTCAACAGTGCCTTTATATTTCATCTGATTTGCAGCGCTGCCTGAAAAAGCAGACCATGGAGTGGTAGTCGTCCATGTACCGTCAATTGTGGAATAATATCCTTCCTCGTCTGCCGTCGACGCTGTTGTTGTTTCCTTTTCAAACTCATCAGTATATGTAATACTGTTGATTGTAATGGTCGTATCGTCCTTTACTCCCTGCATGTCAAGTACAAGATGTGTAGTTGCTCCTGCGGTAAATGTACCTTTCGCGGTATTTTCACCTGAAGTATATTCCTGTTTGACTATTTGAGAGTTTGAAATATCTTCTTTCGTATTGAAATAACCTTCATCGCCTTCTACTGTATAACCAATCTCATACTGATACTCCGTACCAGCAGATAATGTCGTCACAGGTGCTTTCACCTGAATACCCCACTGTGTTCCGGAAGTTTTTTCAATATACAGTTTAATTGAAGTATCTGTTGCATCGGAGTAATACAGTTTTCCTTCCTGACCGCCTGCTCCGCCAACGTAAAAACTCCATTTTCCATCAGGACTCTGAACTTCTGCACTTCCTGTGACTTCAGTCATACCCGATGTATCGGCAGCTTCCGCTGTCTTTGCGCTGTAACCCGTCATGCCTGCGACTACCATAGCAAAAGCGCTGACAAGAGCTACAACTTTTCTCATTGTTTTACTGAGTTTCATAAACATTTGTCTCCTTCCTTAAATTTTTTAATACTCATTTAACAGGGCACTTCACCCTATTAACCAATGATATAATCATTTTATCACACCTGTATGTGCAATTCAACCAAAAAATTTGTAATTTTGAAAACATTCTTATGATATTTTGCCAATTTTTATCAAAAAAAGAGAAAAATTCATCTATGATTTCATGAATTTTCCTCTTTTGTCCCTCATATTTTTATAATATTTTCATATCGTCCGTTTTTTCTTTACCGCGCTGCCGGCTTCGGCGTGCGGTCTACATAGTAAATCCCCCAGTTTTTCTCTGCTTCGACCGGATCGTTTCCGCCTTTCCAAGGCTCGTCGAAGGCTTCAAACATATAAGCGATGATTTTTTCCCGATCTGCCCACGCCCAAAATTCATCATAGTATTTTTTCTGGTTTTCTTCGGTAGTCTGGCCTTCTCCCATTTCCGTACCCGCTCTGCTCCTCGTTGCCCAGCCGACTTCTGAGAAAAAGACCGGCTTGTCCGGATAAAGCTGACGGATTTTCTGATACCACTCTTTGTTTTCAGCCAGTCCGTCTTCAACAGAAACGCCATGCCACAGCGGATAAGAATGAACGCAGATAATATCAAGCTGCTCGGCAATCTGTGGAATTCTAGGCCATTCAAACGCGCCCTCATTGAAGGTCACCGGCTGTTTTGCTCCCTGATGCAGCCGCTTTGCAAATTCTACCAGACGCTCTGTCGGAACATTGTTTGCGCCCCAGTCCGGCGTGTTTTCGTTGCCGATGGAAATAATGTTGATGACGTCAGGGTATGTATTTGCAATCCGGATTAAATCTTCAATCCGGCGGTCATTGAATTTTGCCCGCTCTGCCAGTTCTTCCTGCGTGTAGTTGGTTTTCAGCCATGGGCAGCCCGGATTGTTTACTTCTGAAATCAGTCCCGGCCCCAGCATCATTTTAATCTCCAGTCCCAAATCCCTGATGACCTGACAGGTCATTTCCGCATAACTGACCGGGTCGTACATTCTGATGTACCGGAATCCATGCTTCTGCAGGATTTTCATGTCTTCCACAATCTGGTCGTAAGTCGGATAGGTTTCATCTACCGGACTCTGCCCCTCTCTGTAACCTGAATAGCAGACTGCTCTGCCATACTCCATTTCAAACATTACCTCTCTCCTTTTCTCTTTTATGTCTGTACTTTTTTTAACCGAGTACGGCGCGAATCTGCGCCTCGTCTCCCAGTTTGTCCACATCTTCTTTTGCAATCGTGTCGGTGTCCCCGTATTTTTCACCGTCAATATAAATTTCCCTGACGCGGTATGCGCCCGCTTCCAGACCGTCCGGATTTTCATAAGTGACCTGAAGTTTAACGCCGCGGAACATGCACTGCGCAGACGCTTTGTTGTCTGCAAACTGTTCTGCTAGAAGCTGCGGTTTTAACGTCAACGCGCCGTAATTGCCCTGAATACCGTACATTTCATTGAGCACTGTCAACAGCAGCCAGCTTGCCGCGCCGGTCAGATAGTGGTACATGCCCCTGCCTCTCTGATTGACGTATTCCGGCACGCCCGGATAAATACTGCTCTTTTGATAATCATTGCAATGGCTGTAAAGGCTGTGCAGCACTTTGTAACCTTCTTTTGCAAATCCCCTGCTGTAAAGCGCGTTTGCATACATGGTCGCCATATGGCTGAACACTGCGCCGTTTTCTTTATGTCCGAACGCAAATCCAAAGGCTCTGCCCAAGTCTGCCTTGACTTCCTTAAAATCCGTATTCAGGCGGTAGCCGCCAATTTCTTCGTCATAGAGATACTGGTCTGCCGCGCTGACAATGTTTTCCACCTGCGTCTGTGTCGCCACGTCTGCCATAATGGTGAATACCTGACTGGTGAGCATCATTCTGGCGCCGGTCTCAAAATCGCCCTCGACTGCTTTTCCATGATTGTCATAGTAACCGTTGAACCAATGCAGTCCTTCTTTATCTCCCGTCCATTCCGTATCGCGGATATGTTCTGCAATCCAGCCGGACATTGCTTCGAGCGTGTCCGCAAGCGCCATGCAGTTTACGACTGCTTTTTTCCCGCTGACCGTATGGATTACCGCCTCGCAGTATGCCTCAAGTACTGCATTTTTCTCGCCGATACTGTCATAGATGGCCTTGTCCGCGTCCAGAAGTATCTGCAGTTCTTCTGCCAGAAGCACCGTATCTTTTCCTGTTTTTTCCGCGTACATTCTGATGTCGTGCGCAAGATTTTTCAGATTGCCGCCATAAAGGGCAGTAAACGCTACGCTCTCGCCACGCTCCTCTGCCATGTCGAGCGCGTCGTTCCAGTCTGCGCCGCGAATCCGGATATGGTTGTGCTCTCCCACATCATAAAATGCGGTCAGGTGTTGAATGAGCAGATGTTCCAGCACTGTTCCACGATAGGTTTCCATGTCCGCCGTCAACTGGCTGTTTCCCTGTATTTCTTTCCAGTCCTGATCCTGCTTTTCTCCCCTGCACACCTGAATATCTTTAAAATATGTATTTTCTTCGGTCAAAAATTCGATGTCGCCGGTCTGCTGCATATAGAGTTCGGTCGTCAGATACGGCCATGCGCCATGATCCATCCACACTCTTACGATATTGTTTCTGTCGGCGATAAATTCTCCCTGTCCTGCGCCGATAATCGTCGCATTGGTCCCGTCAAACCGCACGCCGCCAAAGTTGTCTATGAGCATCTGCCGCACCTGCTCAGGCTCCATAATCAACAGCGCCAGACAGTCCTGCCACAAATCTCTCCAGCCCCGTCCGCCTTTTCCATAGTCATGGTGCGGAAGGAAGGAACAGCCGTAAATCCGCCTCAGCATCGGCTGGAAGTTTACCCAGTGCATCCAGTTGTCAAAATCCGTATCCGCTGACGAATAGCTGACGTTGATTTTTTCCTGCCAGAAATTGTTTGTTTCCTGTAACAGGCGGTCAAAGTGCTTGAGATTTAAGTATTTTTTCCCGATTTCCGTCATATCTTCTTCGGAATTTCCGTATCCAAGCGCAATGAGATAAGTCTTTGTCTCGCCCGCAGCCAGTTTTCTTGTCTCAAACCGGATTGCGGCAACCGTCTCGTAACCGTCCACCTGTTCTCCCGCCGCATAAGGCATTTTTTTATTTTTTATTACATAGTAAGGATTTTCAAAGTTTCCGCCGTCTCCGATGAACTCCTCCGTCACAGGGCAGAAGCCGACCGGAGATACCATGTCCTCACCGAACTGCTCTTTTGCCAGAGCGCCGTAGTAAACGGTGTTTGTGTTGTGTCCCCGCTCATCAAATGTCAACGTCGGATAAACGACAATTCCATTTTTTACCGTATAGGTACGATGAAGCAGCGACGTCACATGTCTGTGGTCTCTGATGTTTGATGCGGAACGCGCATACAATGGAATTGCGCTTGTCGGAGTGATTTCCAATGTTTCATCAGAAATGTTTGTGATTTCTACTTTGGTCAGTTCCACTTTGTCGCCTGTATTCGGCACAAACGTCGTAAGCACTGCTTTCAGACCCATCTGTTCTGAAACACGCTCTACCCGATGCCACAGAATACCGGCTGTCAACTTCACCTGCTCCTTGTCCTCGTCAAACAGTTTTGCCTGCTGCGCCGCAGACTTCCCTGTGGCAGACCACGCGCCCTTTCCTTCTACATAAACCCAGAAGTTCCGGCTGGATTTGTTATTGTGCAGGTTTTCCGCGCTGACCGGCTCTAACAGAAACGTGTTCTGATCCAGCTTAATATCTCCTCCCAAATCCGGCGTGACGGCGCTCATCATTCCCGCTTCGTTGCAAAGCGGAAAGTACATATAGCCTGTCAAGTCCGGATTATCCAGCGTAAATGTCCCCTTTCGGTCTAAATATTTTAATTCGCCCATAATCTGCCTCCTAAAATTGCAATGGAAGTGTCTGCGGCTTCTTCCGAAGTACAAACTGTGACTTCTTCCGAAATACAAACTGTGACTTCTTCTAAAGTACAAACGCACCTCTGATGGCTTCTTCCAACATTTTTCATCTTAAATATTTCTTTATTTATCATACCATAAAAGCATTTCATTACAACTATATTTTTCCATATCGGGCGCTTCTTGTAATCCGCGTCTGATGCTTCCTGTATTTTCCCATATCCGGCGCTTCTGCCGTACTTTGCAGAAGCATATGTATTGTGATATCGAATTACATGAATTAGTTTCTGCTTTTCAAAATCATGCTGTTCGTTAATGTATCAAATATTTTTCAATGATTTCTTCAACCACTTTAGAATCCAAGACGCACTTCTCGGTTTCGTAAGTGCAAAGCAGTTTGTCGCCCTGATATATGCCGCTTTTTGCATATTGATTTATCTTTTTTACCGCCTTTTCACAATAATCTTTGTCGCTCATCAAGCCAAAATGCTCCCAATAATATTCTTTTCTCGTATATTTATTGAGCACGACAAAATCCGGACGGATATAGCCGAATCCTTTTAACATCAAGGGACATTCATACACATAAGGGATTCCCATTCTATAAAATTTATCTGCCAGTATTTTCTCAGACTTTGACCGGACAAGCTCGCCTTTTTCCGTCCAGACGCCCTGCTCCTCGCTTATTGCATACTTGTCTTTTGTAATGTTCGACAATCTGTCTTTCTCGCCGACCTTATGCTCCTCCCATTGTTTCGCATATAAATCCATCGGAACAATATACGGGTTGACATAAATCCGTTTTGAATCCGGCATATCTTCATATATTTTTTCAAGTTCCTGCGGATTGTACAATTTTAAAAATCCCTCAATCACTTTGATTTGTTCTCTTATTTTTGGCAGGCTTTTATTGATATATTCTTTCTGCAGGATTGCTTTCACAAGATTTCTGTCTTTCTTTTTGATATAGCGCCTGTGCTCGTTGGTTTCGCCCGTCCGCCAATAATATTGATATGTGTGGTGATTTTTTATTACGGAAATTTTTCCAACCGGCGCAGACTCAACATATGAAATTCCGCTTTCCTCCCATTCCTTCAAATGTTTCATTTCTTTTTCAAGTATTTCCTTAATCATTTACTCCCCCTCTTTTCTTTTAGCAGCAGCAATTTGCTGCTTTGTTTGAATTTGACAATTACTGTATCATATTGTTTATATGGTAATATGTGTAATTTGTAAATTGTTTGTAAACTAATACTTTACTTTGCTTTTTTATACTTTCGAGTGCCAATTACATGCAAAATCGCTTCTTTCACACTTTTTTGCATGTAATTTTCCCACGCCAGACAGTTTCGGCTTGGCTTTTTACATGCAAAATTACTTCTTTCACACTTTTTTGCATGTAATTTCCCCACGCAAAACAGTTTCAGTTTGGCTTTTTACATGCAAAATCGCTTCTTTCACACTTTTTTGCATGTAATTTTCCCGCGCCAGACGGTTTCAGTTTGGCTTTTTACATGCAAAATTGCTTCTTTTACACTTTTTTGCATGTAATTTCTCCACGCAAAACAGTTTCGGCTTGGCTTTTTACATGCAAAATTGCTTTTTTACACTTTTTTGCATGTAATTTTCCCACGCCAGACAGTTTCGGCTTGGCTTTTTACATGCAAAATTGCTTCTTTTACACTTTTTTGCATGTAATTTCCCCGCGCAAAACAGTTTCGGCTTGGCTTTTTACATGCAAAATTGCTTCTTTTGCACTTTTTTGCATGTAATTTTCCCACGCAAAACAGTTTCGGCTTGATTTTTTACATGCAAAATTGCTTCTTTTGCATACTTTTGCATGTAATCCCCCTCAAGGCACACTATTTTTCCCTGCTTTTTTACATTCAAAGCAATTTCTCGTTGCGTAATTGTTTTGAACAGCCTAAAGCCAACAGCCAATACTCCAACACATAACAAAAGTCCCGACATACGTCTGTATATCGGGACTTGTTTTTAAGTTCTTATTTTTTTACTCAAAATAAACTCTGATTGCCGGTATCTTTCCGTCGCGGACTGCCTCTGCGAGTTCGCCGGTAATTTTATTTTCGGTAGATACCACTTTTCCGTCGATTTCTACTTTGGATACCTTTGCCGCATCAGGGCCGTATGTGTTTTTACCGGTCTTGTTGACATAGGTAATGTCGCAGTTTGAAAGCAGACGGAAGGTTACTTCGCCCTCGTCAAAGAGCCAGTCTGCCAGTTTCGGTGTGAAGTTGAGCGTCAGGACTCCGTTTTCACAAGTGAATACTTTGCCGCCCATCATCATCTCAATCCACATGGAAATCATTTCTGTCGTAGAGCCGGAAAGTCTTGCAACGAAGCCGCGTCCATGAATATCCTCGTTCGGATTGACGCTGGCTGCAAGGAATGATGAATTTTCCAGAGTGCTGCGTCCGTACATATTCGGATCAAGGAACGGAATCAATGCTCTTGTAATCGTTTCGTAGTATTCATCGTAAAGTCCTGCTTTAATCATTGCGAGAATGTATTTATATTCCATGTGCAGGAATACATTTTCTCTCTCCTGCCAGCCCGGTGTAAATGCGCGGCAGCGTCCGTTTTCCATAGAGCAGTCTTCAATAGAGGCTGACGTCTTGTACATTGCCAGTTTTTGGTCATAAAGATCAGTTTCCTTTACTTTATGGTACATCTCTCTGGCGGTCTGCGTATCGACGTATCCCATCATTCGCGCCGGCCCCTCAAGGAAATATGGCAGCGGCACTGCTTTAAACGCCTTCACCTTTGCCTTTGGAAGTCCGTAGTGGCTGATGACCGGATTGCCGTCTGCGTCAAGCACCGGCTCAAAATCAACTGCTTCGTGCGTAATATAGGTTGGAACAAGTCCATTGCCCATTGCAACAGCCTTTTCGATACCCTGATCAATCTTCTCTGCAAAAGCCTTGAACACTTCTACAATGTGGGCTTTGCTCACTTTATTCTTGTCGCCGCAAAGATACAGTTTTACGGATTTTCTGTAATTCTCCCTGACGGAAGCTACCTGATCCCAGTATTGGAAGTCGTTCAGTCCGCCCGCATTATATTCCTGTAATAAAGCGTAGACGTCGTTCATGTATTTCTCAATCTGTACCGGCATTACAATGGAATCCTCTTTGCCGCTCTCAAAATTGTCTACAATGAATTTCACGAGCCGCTTTAACTCGAAGGTCTCCGGCGTACCGGAACCGAATAATCCCGGAAGTCCGTTCATGGCGTCGTTCCAGCCCGGCTTTCCGCCTTCCATTTCCACGCCGATACCGTCTACGTCTAACTGCGCAAACTTGGACAGCGCCAGTATAATCATTTTGACCGCAAGCGTCGTATATGCCACTTCATGAGTGCCTTCTTCCTTTAACCAGTTGGTCGCCCACTTGTTAAATCCCTCGCGCGCAAGTTTTTCTTCGTCTTCCACTTCCATGCCGTACTGGCGGACGTCGCCTTTTTTGTTGATGACGTATTTCTCATCTCTCGGCACTACGAAAGCAACGCTGTCATAAAACTTGTATGTATTATCCTCAAATAATAACTCGTCCAGTTTATCAGGAAAGATACTCAGGTAGTTGTCTACCAGATCCATGTTGTAATCCCAGTGGTCACTCCAGTAACCTTCGCCGAAGCCTGCTTCGATGTTCTGGTCGCACTGTTCGAGAATGGCTGCGATAAACTCTCCGTCGTCTAATTTCAGTTTTAACTGCAGTTTTGCAATTGTATTGGAAATCTGTCCCGGCGTGAATTTGCCTTCCACCAGTTTGACAATCGCAGATGCGTCGCCGTCAATGTTTTCCTGTACATAGGCGTTGACCTCTGCCTGCTTGCCTTCTTTGACATTGAACAGACTTGGGCGAACCTCTAACGGATTGTAGCCGTCTGCCTGTACCAGACTAAAGAAGGTCTTTACGTTAAATTCCCCAACGTCTTTATTGAAGAATACGTCGTTTCTTCTGTTCTGGGAAACATCGCGGAAGTTTCCATTTCCCTGTGAATAATATTCAGCGGCAATGGAGAAGAAGTTGTAATCTCTTTCCGGATCGCCATGCTTTCTGCTGAATAAGTGGATAATGGATTTATTTCCGTCTTTGTTGAGCACATACGGATAACCGCCGCGAAGGAAGTTGTCCAGATAACACTGCTCGATATACTGGTCGAATTTACCTGCCGCCGTATGCGTTTTTACATCAGAGGTAAAGCTGTCTGCCAGTTCCTCCGCCTCGGCAAATTTCTCTTTGAGATATCCTTCTGCGCAGAATGTATCTGCCTTTGCGTTAATCTGCTCTACAGAACCGGCAAAGCCAATCATGGTGTCAAAGGAGAAGGTATCCCCCGCCGGAATTTCCGCTTTAAACGGAGTAAATCCGCAAGGCACTTTATTGGCAAAGCACTGTTTTTTGGAAAGAACCCCGTCCAGCGAACCCTCGATAAAGTTTGCCGGCGTCATCAGGGACAAATCATATCCGAAAACAGTGTCCACATCATAGATAACGTCCTGCAGTTTTCCGTCTTTAACCGTCAGGTAATAATATCCGCCCTCGACATCGGACACCTCTGCGGAGTCCTTTGTAGACGCGCGGAGTGTATAATATGGAATTTTATTTTCAATATTTTTGATGTACGCCCAGCTCTTAAACAGGTTTGACATTTCCTTAAATTCCCCATTGGAAATGCCGTACATAATAATCTTCGGCAGACCGTCAATGATTTCAATGTTCTTTGCGGCATTGCCGGTGTTTTTTACAGATACCTGTCTGACTAAAGCGCCGATACTCTCGTTCGGAAGAATAAAGTAATTGACCTCCACTTCAATCCCGTATTTCTCATTGACTTCAATGATTTTAAAGCTGTTTTTGTTCATGCGAATCTGGCGTTTTGCCTGTGCTTCGTATTGAAAGAACGGCTCGTAATATTCCCCGTCAATCTTTAAAAAAGTCCGGAACCCTTTTACCTGCGTGTTTTCAAACGCAGTGTTTGCAGAATTAAATTCCATGATGGCATTGCCTTTATTGTCAATACCAAAACTGTTCATTCCCTGTCCCCTGTTGGTGTAGAATGTCCACATTGGAATACCCTTTACGCCCGCAAGCCCCGGTAAAAAACTGGAAAAAGCCGGCTTTTTGTCATAATCGTCAATGACAAATGTTTTTCCCTCAAGTCTGTAACTTTCCATAAATAATCTCCTTGTCAATTTTTTTATTTGTCCTTGTGCTTTCCACACGAACTGCGATATACCATTTTCGGCGAGAGCTTCGTCACCGTACCTACTTTGTCGCCGTCATCATTGAGCAGCCGGAACAGCTCCGTAGCGCTTGCGCTTCCCATTTCCGTAATCGGACTGTGTACTGTCGTCAGCGGCACGCCGTAATATCCGCTTAAAATACTGTCGTCATATCCGATGACACTGACGTCCTCCGGTACTTTATATCCGACGTCCTGCAACGCCTGAATCGTGCCCCATGCCATCTCATCATTGGCGCAGAACATTGCGTCCGGCAGTTTTGTTCCACTCGCAAGCATGGAACGCACCTCGCTGTATGCGAGCGACTCCTCATAAAATCCGCGGAGTACAATCGTTTCATCAATCGGCAGCCCGTTTTTCTTCATCATTTCGGCATAGCCCTGATAACGGTGATTGTCGTCTCCGGATTCATTTCCATGCATATATCCGATTCTCTTATGACCTAACTTAATCAAGTGGTCTACCGCCATAGATGCGCCTAATTTATCATCAGATAACACGCCGGATACGTTTTTTCCTTTGCTGTCCCTGTCAATGAATACCATTGGAATATTGACGGTAGCGATTCGTTTCACATAATCTCCCGTCAGGTCTTCATGATAGATGATAGCTCCTGCAACCCCAGATGCAATAATCATTCGATAAATTTCGTCCGGCGAATTGTCGTTACTTACATAGATATTTAATAAATAATTGTTCAGTTTACACTGCAGATGAATTGCCTGCGTCAGCACCCGATAAAAATCGCCCTGTAAACTGGTCAGGAATACACCGATGGTATTCTTTCTATTGGATTTCAGAAGTTTTGCATTCATATTTGGGATATAGTGCAGTTTTTCCACTGCTGCCAATACCCTCTGTTTTGTTTCTTCACTTACAATATCTGCATTGTTAAATACGTTTGACACCGTAGATATGGCTACGTCTGCTTCTCTTGCAACATCTTTAATTGTAACCATGTTTTGCCTCCACTCTTTATAGCGAATTCATTGGAACCGCGAATAGCAGGAAACCTGCTATTCACGATTCTGTTACATTATGATTTCTGTTTTATCATTTGTTTTAGTATCTGTTTTACTCGTATACTCTTACATAATCAATGTACATATAGTCTTCGTATACTTTTTTACCTGCGTTGCTTGTCACTAATTTCCAGCCGTTGGTTGAAACGGTTCCTGCTGCGTTTCCGCCAATCGCGCAGTTTAAGATAAAGAAGAACGGGTGGTCGAATGCGCCTTTCCATACCTTATCATAAATCGTGCTGCTGTAAGTCGTCGGATCATATAATCCCTTGTTGACGCCATCTACCGTAAACTGGATATATTTATCCGTCCAGATAATGCCGTAAGTATGATACTGCTGAGCACACTGTGCCTGTGTCAGTCCGGTAGAATAATTTTTATTTCCATGTGACCAGTACTGGTTGTTGAAATATTCACAGTGAACTGTCTGCGGAACGCCGCCGTTCATGGATTCAAAAATATCAATTTCTCCGTCATACGGCCAGCCTCTGGAATCTCCCGTACCGTCGCCCAGCATCCAGCCTGCAGACCATGTACCCTGCGCGCCTGTTGCCTTTGCGCGGATTTCCATCTTTCCATACTTGAACGTCTTTTTATTCTTTGTATAAATTCTGGTAGACGTATACTGCGTCTTCTTTCCGCTTTCTATGGTCATTCTCGGAATGATTACCAGATTTCCGTTTTCAAATTTGAGGTTGTCGCCTGCCGTATAATTCTGATATTCATCATTTCCCCAGCCGCCGGCGCCGGTCTCATATGTCCAGTTATTCATATCCAGTGAAGAACCGTTAAATTCATCACTCCATTTCAATAAATAAGTCTTTACGGACATTACTTTGGAGTATTCCGCGCTGACCGTCTTCTTCTTTCCGCCATATGCTTTCACCTTTACATAGTAGGTGTTGCCATAAGCCAGTTTGCTGATGGCTGCGCTCGTCTTTTTCGCGCCTTTGACGTTTTTCTTTTTGAAACCGCTTTTGCTGTTTGTGGAATAATATACATAGTATCCGGAAGCGCCTTTTACTTTTTTCCATGTCGCCTTAATAGTCGCGGTCTGGGCGGTGCTTTCTGCGCTGACAGAGCCTGTGATGGTAACGTTTTGCAGTTTTACCTTTGCAGGTTTTACCGTAACTTTGGAAGTCGCTTTGCTTCCGTTCTGCTTGATGGTAATCTTGCAGGTTCCAACGCCCTTTGCCACTACTTTTCCTTTTTTATTTACGGTGGCTACTTTTTTGTTGCTTGTCTTGTAGGTCGCTTTTTTCCCTTTGACCATAATAAAATCTGACTCACCGACACTCAGGGAAATTTTTTTACCATACTGGATTTTCACTTTTGCTTCCGCCGTCGTAGCCGGAGTAACCGCGAGCAGCGTCAATACCATAGCCGCTGCCAATACTACGGAAGTAACTTTCTTAAATAATTTCATTGTTGTCCTCCTACTTTGTCAAAAGATTGTCGGCCGTCTGCCGGCTCCCTTTGCTTATCGCTATAATTTCAATCCGATTTTGATTAGGGGAGGGTATCGGAAATACCCTTCCCCATATGTTTTTATTCACCGGTAATACCTGTGTTTTCAATACCCTGAATAAACTGTTTCTGGACTACCAGATACAAAAGCAGAAGCGGTGCGATGGATATCAGGGTTGCCGCCATTCTCTGCGCCTCGTTGACTGCGTCTGCGCCGGTCGTCACCCCGTTATCGAACGCCGCCAGATTACCCGGCAGCAGATTGACCGCATCTCTTAACATGATACTGGTCGTATATGTTTCATTCCAGTTAAATACGAATGAAAACAGGAATACTACTAAAATCGTTGATAATGATAATCTGACCGCGATATGATAGAACACTCTTACGGAGCCGGCGCCGTCAATCATTGCCGCCTCGTCGAGAGATTTCGGTATCATGTTAAAGAAGTTGTAAAAGATCAAAATCAACATTGTCGAATATGTTCCCTGACCTAACACTGCCATTAAAAGCTGTGGCCAGATGGAATTCATCAGGTTGATGCCAAACCATGTGTTTAAGCTTGTGAACATCATAACTCTTGGAACTGTCAACAGCGGTACCGGCAAAATGAATGCTAAAATCAGCATGATGTACCATACGTTCCGTCCTTTAAATGTGTATCTGGACAGCGCAAATCCGGTCATGGCTGACACAAACGTCTGTCCTACCGCCAGCAGCGCTGAGAACCAGATTGAGTTGATTAAGGATTGCGGTATCTCCAACGTATTGATTGCACCTTTAAAATTGTCCAGCGTCGCGTGTTTTGCAATCCATGTGATGGACGGATCAATTAAGTCCGCGCGGTTCATGATGGATTTTGAAATCATCTCAAATATCGGGCTTAAAAATACATAGCCGATACAAATCAACACGAAATAAATCATGAACTTTGAAATAAATTTTACAAATTTTAATTTCTTTAATTTGGCAAAGCTGAATTTCTGTACAGCGGACAAATTCATTTTCTTTGCAATATTATTTTTATCTGCCATATAACTTTGCCTCCTTTGCCTGATGTCTCTTTTGAGCCCTGAGTCTCTTTTTCTGAAGTTTTTCAAGCTTCTTCAGTTTCTTTTCCTGTTTCTGCCGCGCCTTGATGTCTTTCGGCTTTCGGTCTTTAAACAGCAGGAATACAATACCAATCAACGCCAGAGCAATGATACTGTAAATCCACGCGTACGTCGCCGCGAAGCCGAGTCCCGAGCTCAGATCACCGGTTTTCTCCTCTATCAGTTCATACATTGGATTGATGGAATCATACATACCCAACTGAATTACGGTGAAGACTGTGATAATCAGTCCAACGCCCTTTAACATCGGAATTGTAATCTTCCACATAATCTGCCATGCGTTTGCAGAATCAATTTTTGCAGCTTCATATATGCTCGGATTGATTTTCTGCAGACCGTTGATAAACAGTACAATCGGAATACCGGTAAACCAGAGAATTACGGATAACTGGTCGAAAATTCCTGCCAGCATATCTGCCAGCGGTTTGGAATAACTGTCGATAATCTGCATGATAAAGATATTGGAATACGCATTTGTCGTTTCCACCGCCGCATTCATCTCTGCTGAAATTTCATCGCCTGCGCCCTGTACCGTCAATAACTGTGACATTACCGGGCCGGACATGATGATTACCGGAAGGAAATAAATGGTTCTTAAAATTCCTTTGCCGACGTTAATCTTGCAGAGCAGATATGCAATGATAAATGCGAGCACTACTACGATAATGGTATAAGGAACAATCATTTTAAGATATCCCAGCAGCGCCGGAAGAAATTCCTCGTTACCCACAAATGCGTTAATGTAGTTGTCAATGCCGATAAAATCAAACTGATATCCCCACGCTGTTGACTGCACTGCGTTGAAACTTAAATAAATGGTCATCACAAACGGAAACAGCGTGAATATTGCAAATCCGATAATCCATGGCGCCATAAACGCGTAACCGTTGCGATCCTGTCTCTGCTGATAGGTGCGCATTTTTTTATGCTTTTCTTTTTTCGGCGCTTCTTTCGCCTGTTTTTCAGGCTTCTGAGCGCTCTTTACTTTCTTCTCAGCAGTTTTTTCTGCTGTCTTTGCAGCGTTTTTCGCTGTATTCTTTCCCTGAGCTTCCTGCTGAGGTGTTAATTTTTTTGAATCAGCCATTATTTAACACCTCCTTCGATTACTGCTGCGCTCTTTGCAGCAATTGTTGTACCGTTTACCTGAATTTCTTCATCGGTGTAGTTAATGATAATCGTCTTAACACTGTCGCCCTTTGTGTACTGATTTGCAATGACGCCGCCAATCTGTTCGTTTTCTCCATCATCGTGTCTTGTAACCAGTCTGGAGCCGTTCCATGTATAAACGGTTCTGGAATCCCACTGATAACCGATTACCTGTGACAACGGAGTGTTGACTGTATTGTAAATCGTCTTAATCAAATCTTTGTACTGCTCATACTCCGTAGAGTAGTAATCTGATGAAGCTGTCGCTGCCAGCAGATAAGACGGTTCCTGCGTCAATACAAATGACGGTGACGTATTGTAATCAATCATTCTCAGCATATCCGTCTGGGAATAGAATGAGAAGTTTGCATATGGAGCGTAAACTTCCATTGTTCCTGAAAGCACCATCTGAAGGAATGGAACGGTGTCTGTTTCATATACATACTGGGAAGTGCCCACAGGGGACTGTAAATACCGGTCTGTATACTGCCACAGATATTTGTTTGGATTTACCAGATTCACTTTGGTTCCATTTTTCTTTATGTTGCCGATTGCGTCCTGATACAGTTTAACCGTATCCATCGCTGTCGTTCTTGTATTGACATCGCTGGTGTAAGAGCTTAACAGAATGTTGGAAACGCCGTCAAGCGTAAAGGATTTACTGTACTCTCCTACATCTTCATATAAATCTCCAATCCATGCCGCGCTCTTTTCCGGACGGGCATATCCATATTCCGTTACCGGACAGTTCGTCGGCAGGATTTCTGAGCGGTCTAATGTCAGATATTGCGTATTCAAATGCTTTGCCGCATTGTTGTAATAACTAATCATGTCTTCGTTAATCATGGTAAAGTCTCTGGAGAATGAAATATCAATACCACGCTTGTCAAAGTCTTTCATGAGTTCTTCAAAGTCGCTCTCTGAACCAACGCTGCCGGAGAAGCTGGTGCTGTACGGCTTTGCCTGTGTTTCGCCGCCGCTCTGCCAGCCGATTAAACCGGCGTTGATGTTGTGCACGCCGTTATTGTTCAGCGAATCTAAAATGTTTCTGACGTCGTCTGTCGTCGTTACTGCGACTTCCTGTGTAGAAAATACGCCCTTCTTGGAGTCTGACATCAAAAAGTCGATACGGATAGGAATGGCTGAGCCTTCCTCTTTGATTTCCGTCAGTTGTCCTTCCTCAATCAGATGTTGTCTGTACGCTTTCGCCATGCCCGCATAATCTGCGGAAGGCGTTCCGTCGCTTCCATCTCCATCTAAAAACTGGAAGGTCATGTCGATGTCAAAATCATTCATCTTATCCTGTATTTTTCTGTAAGCTGCTCCCGCCTGATTTGTTACCTGATAATATTCGCTGTTATACAGGAATGACGCATAGGCGTATGTATATGCGACTTTGTTCTTTTCCATTGAACTCGGTGTGACATTGATGGTCATATACTCGTCGCCGGAATCCGCATAAGCCACAAAAGCTGCCTGTGTTCCGTCACCCTGAGAAATACCATATACCGGCATGGTCGGGCTCTTAATCGGAACAACGTTTAATGACACGTCATTGTTTGCAGGGGAATAATAGTTCTGCGCCGTTGACGGATCGCTGCCGTATACTTTTCCTTCGTAACTCTGGAATGTCGCGGTGTTTTCCGCAAATCTTACCAGACTTCCGCTTCCGTCAGGAACTAAAACATAACCCGGCACTAAATCTTTCTTTTGCGCAATGGTGTAATCTTTGCCGTCATAATAGTTTAAGATACCTCCACTGGCGCCAAGGAACGGCGCAATTTCAACGTTTTTGATTTTGTTTGTCTGCCCGCTGATTTCCTTGTTCGGAATATTGATATTGACTTTTCCGTTATCTTCAAAGGTCAGGTATACATTCATGCCTACGATTTCCTCTGAAGAATTTCCAACGGAAAATTCACATTGCAGTTTAAAGCGGTGCTTAGCCTCGTCAACGACCTTAAGGGCAGATTTGTCACCTTCGCTCGGCGCTGACGATACACGCTTCGGCTGAATACTGTCTCCGCTGCCCTCGTAATAATTGAGTGTAATCAGTGAATTTGCAAAATCAATCCACTCCTCTGACTGGAAGGAGGAATCTGATGCGGATACATACTCTAAAAGCTGTGACGGAGTCATTCCGTTTTTCTGTGCATGTTCCTCTAAATTTTTATACTCGTCGGAATTGATTTCCAAAGTTCCGGCTTCCACTCTCTTTAGAACCTCCGCCATCACTTCATCATCTGTTTTCTTTCCGGTTTTAATTCCTGAAGACTTTGCCAGAGAGATTAACTGCTCTGAAACTTTATCGAAATACTTTCTTCCGTCATACACGTCGTCAGTCTGCGGAATGTCCAGTCCGGTCTTCCAAATCCAGCCGTACTGAGGACTGTTTTTATTGACATTTTCAATTACTAAAATATCTTTGTCTTCTAAGAACAGATATTTGTAATCACCCACCGTACACAATTCCTGATATGCGTCCGTATATTCGAGTGAAGATTTCGCCCGCTCCGGAACCGGTCTGGTATCTCTGTTTGTATTTAAGAAGGCCGCTCCGACTGCTGCGCCCAGTGAAAGGAGTACTACCAGAAATACTGCTATGGATGCAATTTTTATTTTTTTAGCTTTGGCTTCCTGTAACATTTCTAAAGATCTCCTTTCCTACTGTGATTATAAAGTCATATAACTGTGACCACATGATGATTACTACCAGCACGACGATTGCCGCAATCAGCATAAACGCCGCCGTAATAATCAGGCTGAGTACGGTGTGTTTGAAGTCGTAATCGTGGACGGTCGCCAGCCCCTCAAAGATGACTGCAATCGACCACACAAGACCAATAATCATAACAACCGTCAAAATGAATGATTCATTGTAGGTCAGCACATATGACATTCCTATTGTTACCAACATGCAAATCATAACCGGCATCAAACCGTATGCAGGTATCATATAAACCTGCTTCAGCGTTCCGTCGCCATCTGTAATTGATGTAACAAGGAAGTTACAAATGATAAACAATATCAGAATGGCAAAGAAGCCGACTACGACTGCACTCATATCCATATCCTCGACATCTGTATACTGGTAGATAAATCCTTTTCCGGTCTGATACAGCATGTATACTCCGAAGAAGATAATATAGATGACTGTCGCTGCGACAACCGAACCGTTTTTGCCGACGCGGATATCATAATATCTTTCAATCGGGTGTTTCGTGCATTTAAACGCATATCCGATTTCGCCGAGCACCGGTACTTTCTTCAACCGCTGTCCCAGCGCTTTCTTTTTGCCTCTAATGACGCCGTTCTTGTCGATAAATCCGATGATTATTTTTAAGATGATTAAAATAATCAGTACAATCAGCACCGGCCCTAAATATTTCTTTAACGCCACATTACGAACTTCCCAGAATGCGTCGGAATAACCTTCTCTGTTACCGGCAATTTCAAAGTCTTCCATTGCCTTTTCGTATTCCTCGTCATTGAGGTAAGCTTTTGCAACACCGTTGTGCGCCAATACGGACATCTGGTTTAATCGGAGTACTGCGCCCCAATCTTCCAGCGCCGCATCGTAATTTCCATCTTCATATTCTCTTAACGCTTTGAAAATGGTTTCTGCATAATCTGTCGGCGTAAAGGACTGGATATATCCCTTAATTCCGTCAGCCGTCCAGATATTTCCTTTGTTGTCTACGGCAATCGTCGTCAACTGTGAGAACAAACCGGAAACGTCCATGTTTTCAACAGCCTCGCCCATCTTGAAGATCAGTTCGCCGTCACGAGTAAATACGCAGATATAACCGTTGGTATCACTGGTGTAGATGATGCCCTGCTCGTCTGCCGTAACGTCCGTCATATCTCCTGTGGCTTCAACCGGATTGTTAAACAGGTTGCTGCCGTCCGTACTGTGTTTCTTTAACAGGTCTGTTCCTTCACCCATGCTGACAGAATAAGCCGTACCCTCTAAATCCACGTACACATTGGAGAACGTAGACGGCAGGGTGTTGAGGATTTCTGAATTTTCCTCCTGCTCTCTCGTGTAGATGAGTTTCAAAAATGCCTGCTGCGGCGTCAGTTTTGTCAGGTTTGCTGCAAAGTATCCTAAGAACTCGCCCGTATTTGCCAACTGAATGATACCGTTGTAGTTACCTTCTGAAACGATGTACAGGTTATCGCCGCTGTCAATTGCTACTTTGTTCGGTTCATAGTTTGATGAGGACGCCTCTTTGAAGATTGGCGCTGTCGGCTTGTCATATTTTCTTTCATATGTAAAGTCGTAGTTCTCATTTGCTTTTTTAAACTTATAAACCGTCTTTGCTGCGGAATCCGCAACGTACAGGAAATCGTCTTCTGTCAGATAAATACCCTTCGGAGTACTCAATCCTGCAACCTCACCGGAAAATTCAGGCACCGTTTCATTATTTAAAATGTTTACCGTCTTTTCCGTATCCAGATTGTAAATGACAATCCTCTTGTTTCCCGTATCAGAAATGAGCAGGATATTTTCACCCTTTTCATTCTGGTCAATTACCATGTCCTCCGGATCGCTCAGTCCGAGAGAAGTGATGGTTCTGTCCGGCAAGTATGCGTCCTGCGTCCTTACAAGTTCTCCCTCGTCATCTAATGTGTAGGAATAACTCGTCGCCTGTGAAGCTGCCGCAGGAATAACGGACATAATCACAAATACCAGTGCCAGAAGCAGCACTATGGATTTTCTTAATAATGTTTTCATGTGCTACCTCCTTACTTAATACCTGAATGACTCATAGTGTTCATAACCTTAGACTGCATCATGATAAAGATAATTAAGTTTGGTATGAACATTACCAACTGTGCGGCGGCGCTCATACCTGCCGCTGCAACTGCATTGTTTGTTCCAATAGAGCCGACATAATAAGTCAGGGTTCTTAACGATTCGCTTGTTATGTAGTTGTTTGACGTTTCGACGTTCTGCCATACCTGCTGGAATGTCAGCACTACGGAAGTAGCGAGCGCCGGTTTTGCCAACGGAATAATAATCTTTCTGAGAATCACCCAGTCGCCTGCTCCATCTACAACCGCCGCTTCGATCAAAGCGTCCGGAATACCATCGACGAACTGCTTTACGAGGAATAAACCTACCGGCATCGCAATCAATGGTAAGATATGCGCAAACCACGTATTATACGCTCCTAAATTTACGATAATTAAATATCTTGGGATTGAAACCGCCGTCGCAATGAACATCAATGCCATCTGGTTTATCTCCCATAAGGCGCCTCTGATTTTGAATTTCTTTTTTGAAAATACATAGGCTGCCATAATTGTAATGATTAAGTTTAATACAACTGTCAGCACCGTAACAATCAGGGAGTTCACAAAGTATCTCGACATCGGGATACCGGTAGAACCCGCCAGATTCATCAGGTTTCTGAAGTTATCCAGCGTCGGGTTGTGAACAAAGATTGTCGGTGGAAATCTAAATAACTCTCCAAGCGGCTTAAACGCCTGTCCGAAAAGGAATACAACCGGAAGAAGCATAAGCACTGACAATGGAAATGCTATCACATGAAACTTAATCTGGCTTCTTGAAAATCTGCTTGGATTGATTCTGTTTCCTTGAAAATTTGCCATATGTTCCTCCTTTCTAATATTCCTCTTTTTCTGTAAACAGTTTATTTGCTACCTTACTGCATATCCATACCAGAGCCAGCAGCGCTACGGAAATCGCTGATGCGTAACCCATCTCGTACCTTACATACGCGTAATCGTCGATATGGTTCGCAATCAACTGTCCGGCGTAGTCCGGCGTCGGGTTTGCTCCTGCGAGCGCCACGCCGATCCAGCCCATGTTGAAGGCATTTACAATGGACATTACCGCGCCGAATAACATCTGCGGTTTCATGGACGGTACGGTAATATAGATAATTTCCTGCGCCCTGTTTTTGATACCATCGACATATGCCGCTTCGTACAACTCCTGATCGATATTCATGATACCTGAAAGCATGGACAAAAATCCAATACCCATAGACGACCACAGGGATACGAAAATCATAATCTGCATAAAGTAATCCGATGATATCAGCCATTGAATTGGCTGGTTTATAATGCCCAATTTCTGCAGGTACGCATTTGCCAGACCACTCTGGTCACCGGAGAAGATGGTCTTCCAGATGAACTGGATAAACAACTGACCTGCCATAGACGGTATGTACATACACAGTGCGTAAATGGTTCTGGCACGCGGCGTAACCTGCGCCAAAATCCATGCCATCAGGAAGGATAATACATATCCTCCGATACCAACAACAATCGCATAGAGGATTGTGTTTGGCAATACATACTTCATAAATACTTCGTCACCTGTCAGCAATGTGATATAGTTGCTCATTCCCGCAAATTTCGGTGTGTTGATAACATCAAAATAGGTGAAGGATAATCCCATACCAATGACAATCGGTAACAAAATGAATGTGAAGAATAATAATCCGTATGGTAAAAAGAGTACAAATACGTGGAAGCCATTTCTGTCAGTGAATTTCTTTTTTCCTACGTTTTCTGCAGTTTCTATTTTTGCCGTTTTACTCGCTGCCACTGTCTTCCACCTCCTTATCTCCATAGTTTTCCGGTATCTCGCCTTCCTCCGGCGTCGCCTTGGACATCTGCTCTAAAATCCATGCTTTCGCGTCGTCATGGAGTACAAAGGACTGTCCGCTCGCCAACTTGCCGTCGTCGTCGTAGAAACCTAACTCCTGCATCTTTCTCACAATTTCTTTGTTGACATCTGATTTTTCTTCATCTACGGCAACCTGCGCTGATACGCCGTCGAATACCATTGACGTCCAGATGTTTGAAATTGTTCTCTCTAATAAGTACTGTCCCGGCGTTCTCGGTACGTCAGTTACATAATCAATCTGATTCATGATGGTTCTCTTGTCTGCTTCTTCCATCGGATTGTTTTCCAGCGCCGCCTTGTTTGCTGACAGCCAGAAGAATGTCTTTCCGTATGTAGAGCGGAGTGTCTGGGTGTATTCGGTCTGAACCTGTTTGCTAGTCCACCACTTTAAGAACTCCCATGATTCATCAATCATTTCAGACTTTTTGAAAATAACGCCGCCGGTACCGTTTGCCACAAAGCTGGCATTATGTTCGCCGTTTGTTTCCGTATATAAATATGGTTTCAGTTCCCAGTTACCGTTCAACTCCTGCGCACCGTTTTTAATTAAGGTGTAATCCTCCATACCTACAATACCAATCGGAAGTACGGAATATCTAAAGGAGTTAAAGAAGGAGTTTACGGACGTTTCCAGAGAGTATTTTGTAAACAAATCTCCTAACATCTGCAAGCCTCTGACTGCGTCTTTTGAATCGACGCCGGTCGTAACAAGTCCGGTATCCTGATCCTGAACGTAAAGTTTTCCGCCGTTTTGGAGAATCATCGGCGCCGTCTGATAAAACCATTTATATCCTGTCGTTCCGAGAGAGATGTTGTGGTAGAAGTTCATACCATATCTCTGAAGCGTCGGAAGAATATCAATCAGTTCTTCCCATGTAGACGGACACTCTAATCCTAACTGGCCGAAAATATCGGTTCTGTAAATAATTGCATTGAAATCGGTCGTCTCCGGAATTGCATACATTCCATCATTGTATACATAAGATACAAAAGAGCCTGCCGGGAATCTGTTTGCCACAGACCAGAAATCATCAAACTGCGTCAAATCATATAAGGCGCCACGACTTGACAAATCAAACGGTACATAGGACATCAGTCCCAGCGCAATATCCGGCGTTTCATCTGCCGCTATCGCCAATGTCAGTTTGTTTACATCAGGCATCGTCGCAATTTTTACTTTGATATCTTTTCCGGTTTTTTCTTTATAATAATTGACAAATTCCGTATCTGCCATTTTCTGAAGTAAATCTACGTGGGTGATTGCCCTGTTTACCCAGATGGTAATGGTCTTTCCGTCGTCTACGATTTCTGAGGAATATTTGTCAGAGGTAAAGGTGTTGACCAGCGCCATCGTGGAAGTCCACAAAGAACTTGCCCATGATGAGTTTGGTTTTTCCAACTGTCCTTCTTCTCCGTAAATATAAATTCTGTCCAGTGTGAAATCATTGCTGATTACTTCTGTCGTAAAGTTACTTAAGGATACCAGAACAGAGTTGTCTGCTCCGGTCAGGTCTGCGGTATGTAACGCAATGTCGTCCGGATATTTCAGCATATCGCCGATAAACTGATCCGCTTCATCGAGGTATGCCAGTATCGCGCCATTGATGCCGTTCTCTGAATAATCCTGTAACAGGAAGCGGATATGGTCGATAATCGTCTGATAACTGTTCAGATAATCTACGATATTTGGAATATAGTTGGTCATCTTCCAGTTTCTTTCCGCATCGACGTCACTACCTGTAATCTTTGTGATTTCCAGCTCGAAGTCCGTAATATGCTCCTGAAGCAATGTCGCATAACGGTATGCCTCCATCACCGGCTCATTTTCCTGCTTGATGGTGAGGGTATGGATTCCTTCCGTCAGATAGAAGTTGTAATAATTTCCATCTTTGTCGGCCAATGTGACGTTCTGGTATCCTGAGCCTACCGGCTTGAAGGAATAATTGTACATTTCCGCAAACGGAACTTCGCCGTCAATCATAATGGTCTCAAAGGAATCAAATTCCTTCTTTTCATTGCTGCAATGGAATGCAATATTGTAATTTCCGGTCTTTTTTACATTGAATCTGTATGTAACAGCGATTCCTGCCGCATTCCACTCGATTGTATTCAATCTATCATTGTCTATGTTGTATCTTGTAAGTGAAGTTTTTGCTGTTGAGCCGTAAATAGCGTCTGTTGAGTTCTTTTCAGAATAATATACGGAATCAATCTGAAGCATATCTTCATCGGCACGAACTATTTCTGCGTCAGAATGTTGCGCAGCATACTGCTCATAACTCTGATATGAATCAACCGTCTTTGGTTCTTTTGCAACTAACTTTCCTAACGCCAGACCGCCTGATGATGCGTTTGTAATCGTGATGGTATTTTCACCCTTCTGCAGTTCAAACATCAGCGGGGTGCTGGATACATATGTATTGTTGTACAATGCGGTATCCCGATACCAGCGAATAACTCTCTCCTGCGGCAGCGCCATTTCATCGCCATAACTATCCTGATCGAATTCTTTATCTGTGTCACTTCCGACATAACTTTCCGGATTGTTGACATCAGACCAGATAATCGGAAGCGCAATCGTATTCATTTCGGAATATAACTGTTTTCCGTTTACGCCTACGCTAATCGTGTAATCTGATAAGGATTCCCCTACGGACATGTAATCAATCGCCAGCGTATACAATCCGGCTTTTTCAACAGTCACTTTGTAGGTGGCTTCTCCTCTGTATGGCAATTCCTGCATATCAGAATCATATTCGCTTATCGCATTGATAATTGCTTCTCCGTCATCACTCTGTCCCAGTTTTTCCCTGTTTTCTTTCAGATAAGCAGCAGCGCTCTTTCCGGTCGTCAGCACTGCGTCATGGTTTCCTTCACCGGTTTCATGGCTCTGTTTAATGAAATCCGTATAGTAAACCTCTGCTTCCTCCCCTTCTTCAAGATATGAATTTTTCAATAAATCATATGCTTCCTGAAGCTTTTGGGAATCAACATCTTGAATATAAACCGCTTCTGTGTTGAAAACAAATTTAAACAGGCAGACGACAACAGCAATTACAGCCACTAAAGCTATGATTATGGTAATAATTTTTTTCTTCATTGCTGTCCTCTTTTCCTATTTTTTGTCAGATTTTTCAACTTTTTTGTTTCTATTTCTTCTTAATATAATGTTTTTCTTTCGCTGGCGCAAAAGCGGAACCACAATTTGTAGTTCCGCAATGCTTATGCGACAAACTTAAAAACCAAATTACTTCAAATCTGCGTCTTTAAATCCGTAATTGTCTTTTAATGCTTTCTTTAACTGCGTATTTGCTTTTGCGAAACGCTTATTGATAGAAGTGTTCCAGTCAGAAAGTCTTGATTTTACATTGTCTACCCAGTTCTTATCTGTCATCCAGCAGCCGGCTACTTCTTCGTCCCACTTGTTCTGCCATTCATATAAACATGCCTTCTTTTCGCCGTTTTCCGTAATGGATAATGGGGTAGCCTTGTCTGCATAATCCCAATAGTTTCCTGCCTGCCAGATTTCAAGAATCTTGTTCCAGCCTTCTTTATCCTTGTATGTCTTGTGTGCCGGAACTGCATTCCAGATAGCCATCTGCTCATCATAAGCATCTCCCGTTACAACAGGGAAGGAATCTCCGGACGTTGTCTCTTTTACCTGATCGCCGTCAGTATATTTCTGGTCAAAGATTGCAAGTTTTGCTGATGTGCTGGCTGTCCAATAAGAAGCAAATCCGTATGCTACGTCGAGTTTCTGCTTTTCTTCATCGCTCCACTCTTTGTTATTGTCGTCAGATGCGTAGTTGTGAATACAAATCGGATCTGTGATTACTCTGATTGTATTTTCAGAATATTCTGTAGACGGATATGGATAAATATCCCAGTCCGTAGCATTTACATAAGTATCTGTCTGGCTTGCTGATTCGTCTGCTGCTGCTGTCAGATACCAAGGATCTTCCTGATTTGTCAATGTTCTGTTCTTTGAGAAGAAATACCATGAGTAGTCGCTACATTCCTGCATGATTTCCTTAGATACGTTTCCTGCGCCGTTTGCTGTGTCAACAGTACCCTGTGACCAGTCGTTCAGATAAGATAACAGGCTCTTTACTTCGTCTGTATCCAAATCAACGTTGCCTTTTTCCTTAATCTGCTTGTTGATCGTCGGAGCTGCGATATCTACGATACCTGAAGCAGTACCCTTGCTGCCCCAGTAGCTCTTGTTGTCAGCGCTGCCGACAAATCTTGTGTAATCGTCAATATCCCAGTCAGGACTTGGAACGTGAATATTGTTGCTGGCTGCTAAAGACTTGTTTACCCAGATACCTGCCGGAATCGTGTATGACGGAAGTCCTGCTTGGAATCCATAGTAATTTAAGTCTGCCATCAGCACTTCGTTGTATGCCTTATAAGTTTCATCATCTGCATATACGGACAAGTCTGCTACAAGTCCCTTTTTCACATCATTTGGAACGTCTGTGGAGCCCCAGATGTCAGGATACTTGCCATATGTAGCCTTGAAGTTTTCCATTTCCTGCTCCCATGTCGGCGTACCAACCTGATCCGGATCACCCTGCTTAGACCAGATGTTAATCTTGATATTCGGATAAGTTTCATTAAACTTATGTGCTACTGCGTATACCTGAGCCACGTTGCTGGCTGTCAGGTCTTTTTCTGACATCTCTTTATGTCCGATATCCTCATAGTATTTTCCGTCGCCTGACCATACCATGATAGATACGTCGCCTTTGACATTTTTATCTTTGAGATTTGTAGCGCCTAAAGAAGTTTTGTCGCTCAATCCGTTCTGTGAGCTGAGGCCGGTGCCATCTTCGCCGTTTCCACCTTCGCCTGAGCCGCCGCATCCGGTCAAAATCATTGATGCGCCTAAAATAATCGTCATTGATAAAGCAAATGCTTTACGTCCAAATTTTTTCATTTTTGTTCATCCTCCTTCTTTGAAAAAATTCTTTCACTTACATTAGAATCCACATAGTGATATTCTTGAAATTATTTTATCACATCAATATGTACAAATCAACAACGAAAAACGTTTTAATATAGTTTCTTCTTGTGAATTTTTTACTATAATTCGATAAAACTAAACTTCTTTTTTCCAACAAATTGAAATATTTCGACAGATTTTTATTGTTATTTTATTCACAATTACTATATTTTGATGTTTTTCCAGCCTCCCACACAAAATCAGGCTCCTGCTTTTTAGGAAATTTCCCGGATTGACGCTGCCCCTAGAACTTGGCGCAAAAAAAGAAAGGACTGCAGTTTCGCCAGAGGCGTTGACTGCTGTCCTTTCCTGATTTCAATCAATTATGAAATTATTCGGATTCTCTTTTTCTTGAGAAAACTACTACTGCGGCTGCTGCTAAAATTGCAATGCCTGCGAAAATAAACGGATCAAAATCACCGGTTGATACCGTCGTGGTCGTTGTTGTTCCACCATTGTTAGTAGACGGTGTGCCCGTAACAGGCTGGTCTTCTGTCGTCTTTTCTGTCAGTGAGTAACCTGTACATGTAATCACTGTCGCTGCCACAGAATCGCCATCTGCGTCCGGCTGCGCTGCAATTCCTTCTGCGCCGCCCTCGGCATATGAGTAATGCTTTGTACCGTCTGTGGAAGCTCTGTCACCATATTCGCCGCCAATACCGAAGTAAATCGTATTTGCGTCTGTTGCTGCCGTAAAGTCTTCATCTACGGTAACTGCCTGTCCCTTTTTCATGCGAACCCACTTACCATAAGCGATATCATCTTCACCTTTTGCAACTTTGATAAATGCCCATTTATCTACTTTAGATGACTTTAATGTAAACTTGATATGATATTCTTTTCCTTTTGTAATGCTTACGGAACCGTATTTCTTGCTGTCTTGGAAAACCTGTCCTCCCCAGACACCGCCCCAGCCGATAGCTTTGATGTCAGCCGTCCATGAGTCTGCTGTCTGAGATTTTAAAGTTCCATCTGAGCCTTCATACCACAGTCCATGTCCTGCGCCTTCTTCCATTCCGAAGTAGCTGCCCCATGTATCTGCAGCGAAACAGTTTACTGTCATACCTACTGTCAATGCTGCTGCAGCAATCACAGTTACGAGTTTCTTTAATGTCCTCATTTTTGCTCCTCCTCTAATTTTTGCGATACTTTCGCTTATAACCGAAGTATAACACGAACCCTCGTTCAATTCAATGGATAAAATAAGTTTTTTCTTAGATTTTATCATTATTAACAATTTTTAAATTATTTCCTGTACAAATTTGCTAAAATTTTTCATTTGCGCTCCATAAACACATCAACATTTTCCATTGATTTTCCACAATGCTTCTAATATAATAGGGTGCAGATAAATTTACGGATAGGCAGATATCCGACACCCACAAACTCAGGAGGTTTTTATGCGTCTGATTATCATACTTTTACTGCTGCCCCCATACTTTATTGTTTCTTTACCGGTGATGCTCTGCGTCCTGATTGTCAGAAAATTCAATCCACACGCGGGCGATATGATTGTTTTAAGGTTTGTCCAGTTTGCTTTAAAAGCAGTAACAATCATTTCCGGAAGCAAGGTAACGGTCAACGGTCTTGAAAATATTCCAAAAGACGAGGCGGTTTTATTTGTGGGAAACCACACCAGTATTTTTGATATTATTGTCACTTATCCGCTGATGAAACGTCCTACCGGATTTGTTTCCAAAAAGGAGTTTCGGAAAATCCCGATTTTCAGTTGGCTGATGCTGCTGCTTCACTGCCTGTTCCTCGACCGCAGCGATCCGCGCTCCGGACTTAAGATGGTGCTTAGCGCGGCAGAACTGATTCAGGGCGGCACGTCGATTGTTATTTTCCCTGAGGGCACCCGCTCTGTGGACGGAAAACTGATGAAGTTTAAGGACGGCGCTTTTAAAATCGCCGAAAAATCCAAATGCCCGATTGTGCCGATGGGAATTACCGGAACACCCGAAATTTTTGAACGCCATATGCCATGGCCGAAGCCTTCAAAGGTAACTGTCAATTTCGGGACGCCGATTGAAACAAAAGACCTCTCCCGTCAGGAAATCAAGCAGATTTCAGGAATTGTACATCAGGAGGTTGCAAAACTTTCCGGTCAGGCTTAAAGGTTTTTATTGTAAAAAGAGTGATGAAATGATAAAATATCACAAGATTACATTTCATGGAGGTACACAATGATACATACACCTATCTTGGCGGTCGCCACTTTTGTATGGGTTATTACCATCATTCTGCTGGTACTGCTCGTTGCGGTTGCCGTCTTATATTTTATCGGTAAAAAGGCTGAAAAAAAGCAGTCTGAGCAGCAAAAGACTTTAGAGGAAAATGCGCAGACAATCAGTCTGTTTGTCATTGACAAGAAAAAAATGAAATTAAAAGACGCCGGTCTTCCGAGTATTGTCATGGAGCAGGCGCCGAAACTGGCAAAGCAGGCAAAACTTCCGATTGTAAAGGTTAAGGCAGGCCCGCGCGTCATGAATCTGATTGCAGACGCAAAAATTTATGACACCATTCTTCCGAAACAGGAAATTAAAGCAACGGTCAGCGGACTGTATATTACTTCTTTTAAACGGATTCGCGGGCCGGTTTATGAGCCGCCGAAGAAAAAGAAGTTCTTTGGAAAAAACAAATAGCAGGTTGCAAAAAAAGAAAGAGCAGCGCAGAAAGCAGGAACGCTTTCCGTACTGCTCTTTCTTTTATACAAGATACAAAAGACAGGAAGTTTTATCCCTGAATATCAATCTCAATCCGGCTGTCGGAAACTTTCGTGTTGTTGGCATAGAGTTCATAGTCAATTTTTAAATTGACCTGCTCCGCAATTTTTTTCAATGCAATATCTTTGGTCAGCACTTCAAGAAGCATATCGCCGTAAGGCGTGCTGTAAAGGGACTGGTTATTTTCTCCTTTTCTGAAAACCAGTTTGCCGTTGACAATGCCGTTGCGTTTCAGTTCCACAAGGCTGTCGGTAAACTTGATTGTGTTTTGGGTTTTCATGCCGCTTTCTTCTTCAATGTCATCATAAAGCAGATAGTGCTTTTCGTTTTTTTCATAATATTTCCCCCGCGCCATCAATTCGACGCTGTCGCTTAATTCGTCCAGCGATTGCAGTCCGGAAATTTTTATCAAAACGTCGTTGTTCATTACTTTCTCCTATCTCAGTATGCTTCTATCTGAATTTCTTCTATAAATTCAATATGAAACGGCATAATGGAATTTGCAAAATCTTTGAATTTCTCCGCCGCGTCACTGACATAAAACGCGTATTCCGCTCTGTGGTTTTCATCGGCGCGCAGTTGCTTCTGCTCCAATAACGTCCCAAGCTCCAGCGCCGTCTCGTAAGCAGGATTGACTAAGTTGACTTCCGGGCCCATGATTTTTGCCACCGTACTGCGGAGCAGCGGATAATGCGTACATCCTAAAATCAGACTGTCAATATCTTCGTCCTGAAGGGTTTTTAAATATCTCGCGGCGATTTCATCTGTCACCTTATCATGCAGCATTCCTTCCTCAACCAGCGGACAGAATAACGGACACGCCTTTCCGACCACTTCGATTTGAGGGTCAATGCCATGAATATATTCTGTATAGAGCGCGCTTTTAATTGTGCCTTCGGTTCCAATAACGCCAATCCGTTTATTTTTTGTCGTTGCGACTGCGGTTTTTGCGCCCGGCTTTACCACTCCGATTACCGGAAGGTCAAGCTGTTTTTCTATCGTATCCAGCGCGAAAGCGCTCGCAGTATTGCAGGCAATGACAATCGCTTTCACTCCCTTTGTTTTTAGAAAACGGATAATCTGTCCGGAATACCGGATAATCGTATCTTTGGATTTACTTCCATATGGCACTCTCGCCGTATCGCCGAAATAGACCACGCTCTCGTTTGGAAGTTGCCTGATAATTTCTCTCGCTACGGTTAGTCCGCCAACGCCGGAATCAAATACGCCGACGGGCGCGTTACAATCTCTCATGAAAATCTCCATTCTGCTGCCATGACGGCCGCATCAGTAGTGACAAAATATGTATTTTCTGATACCTCGTCTAATCCTGAACTATTTTAACTGCTCTATGGGAATAATTCAATACTTTTCATAAAATTGTATTTTTGTGAATAAACCTGAAAATTTATGTCAATACTCCATATATCTTTGATACGCATAAAGTTTCACAGAATTATGGAGGTGTTATGAAAAAAATCCGATTATTTGCTTTTATTATTATATTCTGGTGGAGTATGCTTTGTCCTCCGCTCGGATTTCCGGAGGACTCCATCAAAACAGAACCTTCAACTCAGGAAACTGCCGCAGAGGGCATTTCGTCAGCGCCGGAGGTTCATTTCCAACTGAAATATCTGAAATTTTTAGATTTCCTCTTTCAGTAAATCCGTTTTGTTGACAAAGCCGGTCAGGTACAACTGTTCTGTGATGCCTGCCTGCGTAAGCGTTTCCATCGCGCGCCGCGCCCGCTCCGCGTCATTGAATACGGCAAAGACCGTAGGCCCGCTGCCGCTCATAAGCGCATTTAAGGCGCCCCCGCTTAAAAGCATTTGTTTGATTTCGTCAATTACCGGATATTCGGGAATGGTTACGTCTTCCATGACATTGTACATCAGGGAAGACATTTTTCCCAAATCCTGTCTGCGGATTGCCTGTATAAGCCCGTCTGTATCCGGTCTTTTTTTGATTTCTGACGGTCGGATATGCCCGTATACATACGCAGTAGAAACGGAAACCGGAGGCTTTGCAATGATTACGTAAGCCTTCGGCGGCGCAGGAAGCGGCGTTAATATTTCGCCAATTCCCTCCGCAAGCGCCGTACCCCCAAGAATACAATAAGGCACGTCCGCGCCGAGTTTCACGCCCCGTTTCATGAGTTCTTTTTTCGTGAGCCCTAAGGAAAACAGCCGGTTGACCGCCTGAAGCGTCGCCGCACAGTCCGCGCTTCCGCCCGCCATGCCTCCTGCAATCGGAATCCGTTTTGTAATATGAATCGTAATTCCGTCATGAATATGAAATTCATCAAAAAGGAGTTTTGCAGCCTCGTACGCCAGATTTCCTTTTTCATTTTTTAATACGGCGGCGTCCGTTTCCACCCGGATTTCGTCCGGCTGTCCGTTTTTTTCTATCATGATATCGTCGTAAACGCCAACGCTCTGCATAATCATTCTCAATTCGTGATATCCATCGTCGCGTTTTTTTAATACATCTAATCCTAAATTGATTTTTCCGTAGGCTTTCCAGCTAATTGTATCCATATTGTTCCCTCCACCTGCGGCGGAAATTTCCGCATTTCGTTTTTTCTTATAAACAGTATAATTTTTTTTGCCCTTACTGACAAGATTTTACGATAAGTAATTTATCGCCTTTTCTGATATGTTCTTCCTTTAATTCATTGATACGCATAATCTCGCTGATTGTCGTATGATTTTTCTTTGCAAGCTGCCACAGCGTATCCCCCGACTGGACAATATAGCCCCGAACCAGTGGTATGTGGCTTACCTCCTCCATATCGAGCGGTTCCTCCTCAATTTCCGTAATAAAGTTTCCTGTTTCGGTGCGGAATACAAGCACCTCCATGGCGATGACCGTTTTGATTTCCACCTGATTGGTATTGACCATGTTTGCAGAAACCTCCTCCGTACGCCAGTCGATATAGTATTTGTCCTGCGGAGATATGTTTTCCGCGTCAATTTTATGTTCAAAGAGGACTTCCTGATTTTTTGCCTGAACAGGATTTTTATCGTCGGAGGAAATGTAGATAATCTGCGCGTTTAATTTTCCCATGATTTTTACGCTGTTGTCGCCTACGATAATGTTTTCAATTTTCAGACCTGCGCTTCCGTTACAGAGCTGTAGAATATTTCCGCCTCCCTGCGGGGTATCTATTTTAATGGTATTTTTTGTCCTTGCCTGATTTTTTACCAGAAGCCGGTTATAACTTTTTTCCTCAATCTTCGGGACAAGTTTACAGTCGTTGGCATAGACGTCTTCAATGGTCGTAATCCCGCTTTCTTCATACAGTTTAATATTCAGCCGCAGCAAGGCTGAGAGTTCGATTGTTTTTGTTTCATAATTTTCGTCCGCCGTCGCCGCAAGATTGACGGTATGTAATTTTGCATCGACATAACTGATTTGATCCTCGTCCGCCTCCTCTACTTCCACAACGCCGGAAAAGTCCACTGTCGTTTCAATCCATTGCTCAGGCGAATTTTCGACGTCGGCAATATAAATGGCAAATACGCTGAGCGTTCCCTGTATTTCCACCTGCCGGTTTAAAACTCTGGTGTTCATGTTTTTAATGCGGACGTCTTTCCATACAATTTTATCAATGGCAGGCTTTCCCGCAGGAACAGTGAGCTGCTCGGTAATCCGGAAAGTGTCGGTCTTGTCTGCCGCAACGGAAAGCGTATCCATCGTTTTTTCCAAAACCATAATACCGTCCTGCTGCACTGCCTTTGCGCACTCCAAATCTTCCAACTGCTCGATGGTAATATACGCCATGACCTGAATTTTATAAATATAGTTTCTCGGATTTACCATCTGCACAGACGCAGAAATTACCTCCAGACGCGCTGTCGCCTCCGCTTCCTCAATTTCGGGAACTTTGATGGTCTCCTGAAAACCGCTTTCCCCCTCCAATCCGTAAGCCAGCTCCGAGCCGTCGGAATAATAAAGCATCTGATAGGAAAAGGTTCCATCAATCACAACCTGATTGTTTCTCACACTGACGTTATCGGCAATCACCCGCTCCTGTTTACTGATAATCTGTTTGATTTCCGGATACGCCTCGTTGACCACCCCTTCGTGGTTTACAAAAAAAGTCGTTACCAAGTTCTTTTTTATGACATTCATATGAATATTGTTTTTAATTAGTTCCATACTCCCCTCCAAGACATTTTCTCATACTGAATTTTATGCAGAGCCCTCCGCCCTTATTCCGATTCGCCGAAAACTATGTTTTTGTCGGTACATTCTATTTTAATGACAATATACGGATAGGTCGTTTTTGACGAGCTGCTGTATTCTTTAGGCCCTGAAAATTCTGTTTTCACATAGACTGCATTCGGACTTTCATATAATTCTTTGACCGTAATGCGATACCCCTCGTAATTCTGCTTTCCATATCCGATGATAATGTAAGTATACTCATGGTCTGAAAAAGTCACCTTGAACGGCGCCGTCTTTTTCTCCTCCACTATTTTTTTGACTTCGTCTGTCATTTCCAGTTCCGACACAACCGTAAAATCCACATCGCGCACTTTTTTTGTACTCACTTTTTCCACAGAGCAGCCGGTTGACAGAAACATCAGTATCAGCAGAAGGTTCAACCCTACCCACCGTTTTTTTCCCATAAAAAAACACCATAATACATTTTATTATTAAAATATATTATGGTGTCTGATGTTTTTATGCTTAAATCATTGAATTTTGCGCCGTCATTTTAAGCGCGGTCAGTTCATCATTTCATGAACAAGATTTACCATCGACTGTCCGAGACTTTGAAGTTTTTCCTCTGCATCTGCAAAGTTTTCGCCCTTGACGCCGTAATAGAATTTCAGTTTTGGCTCTGTCCCTGACGGTCTGACGCATACCCACGCGTCGTCTTCCAAATCGTAGTAGAGTACATTAGAGTTTGGAAGTCCGGTGGACGTCACTTTGCCGGTCGTCATATCACGAACCGTATCCTCTTTGTAATCCCTTGCTGAAAGTACCCGATATCCTCCGATTTCCTTCGGAATATCCTGACGCAGCCGGTCAATCGTGGAGATGATTTTTTCTATGCCTTCTTTTCCCCTTAACTCGATGGACTGAATTCCGTCCTGCCAGTATCCGTACTTTTCATACATCTCAATCATTTTATCCCAGAGCGACATGCCCTTCGTCCTGTAATAAGCCGCAGCCTCGCAGAGCGCCATCGTCGCAACAATCGCGTCCTTATCTCTGGCGTGCGTTCCAATCAGGCAGCCGTAACTCTCCTCAAATCCGAAACAGTAATGACCTTTTCCGGTCTTTTCCATATTTAAAATATGCTGTCCGATATATTTAAAGCCGGTCAGACATTCAATCAACTGTACGCCGTATGCCTTTGCAATATCGTTGACCAGATTTGTCGTAACAATCGTCTTAATCAGCGCGCCGTCCTCCGGCAGCGTGCCCGCTTCCTTCATCTGGCTTAATTCGTATTCCGCCAATAAGGAGCCGGACATATTTCCGGTCAGGGCATGGTAAGTACCCGCCTGTTCTCCCCTTACATAAACGCCCAGCCTGTCCGCATCAGGATCCGTCGCAAGAAGTAAGTCTGCGTCAATTTCTTTTCCCAGTTTGACTGCCAGTTCAAATGCCTTTGGCGTTTCCGGATTTGGGTAGCCGACCGTCGGGAAATCTCCGTCCGGTAATTCCTGTTCTTTGACTACATGGACGTTTTCAAATCCAAGTTCTCTTAAAATCCTTCTGGCAGGGATATTTCCCGTACCATGAAGCGGCGTATAAACAATCGTAATCTCTTTCTGCGCCTCAGTAATTGCCTCCTGATTTTTTACCTGCGCCTTGAGCGCCTCCATATAGCGGTCGTCAATATCGGCGCCAATCTGAATGTAAAGCCCCTCTGCCACAGCCTGCTCTTTTTCCATCGTTTTTGCCGCAGTAATATCTGTCGCCTTTACGGCGGCCATAATATTCACGTCATGAGGCGGCGTAATCTGCGCGCCGTCCTCCCAATAAACTTTATAACCGTTGTACTCCGCAGGATTATGACTTGCAGTAATGTTAATGCCGGCGATACATTTCAGCGTCCTTACCGCAAAGGAAAGTTCCGGCGTCGGCCGCAGAGCGTCAAACACATACGCCTTAATTCCGTTGGCGTTCAGACAAAGCGCTGCCGCGTCCGCAAATTCCGGAGACATATGTCTGGAATCATAGGAAATGGCGACGCCTCTTTGCTCACCGTTCATTTTTACAATATAATCAGCCAATCCCTGCGTCGCTTTTCTCACTGTGTAGAAATTCATACGGTTTGTGCCCGCTCCGATAATGCCGCGCAGTCCCGCAGTCCCAAATTCCAGTTCTTTGTAAAACCGGTCTTCAATCTCCTTTTCATTTCCCTCCAGAGATTTCAGTTCCTCTTTGGTCTGCGCATCAAAGTATGGATTTGTCAGCCATTCATTGTAAAGCTCTCTGTAATTCATTGTTTCCTCCCGAATCATTATTTACCCTATAAAGATTAGGGTGTCAAAAGCCCCTTCGGGGCTATATCCACACAAGTATGTGTGTTTGCAAGCCAGCTTGCAACACCACATATTTGTGTTCGGTTGGTGCAAAGCACCCTTTTGACACCCGAATCCTATAAATAAAAACAATTTTATTAGCGTTTTCCAGTGTGCTAATTCATTCTAACATATTATAATGCAAACCTCTAGTCTTTTTAAAATAAAAATATTTTTCCAAAATTAAAATTTTAAATTCCACTCTCCCATCCTACAGTGGAATTTAGTTTTACATAAGCGGAATTTACCC
>CANRMF010000011.1 GCA_947631665.1 uncultured Lachnospiraceae bacterium
CTGCCTCCGTTTTTGCGACAGCCTGTTTAATATAGCACACCTGCTCCCTCCTGTCAACTACTTTTTTTATCTTTTTTGGATTTTTCAACCAAACGGAGAAGGAGGGATTTGAACCCTCGCGCCGCTATTAACGACCTACTCCCTTTCCAGGGGAGCCCCTTCAGCCACTTGGGTACTTCTCCAAGCAGTTGACGAAATGTTGCTTTGTACTATAAACGGAGAAGGTGGGATTCGAACCCACGGTGGTATTACCCACACTGGTTTTCAAGACCAGCACCATCAACCACTCGGACACCTCTCCGTAGCACCGCTGTTCACAGCGTGCTTGAATATATTAGCACTAATTTATTTTAGTGTCAATAACAAAAACAGAGTTTTTCAAAAAAGTTTTTTCAGGAGTATTTCCGCCGTCAAAATGTCCTCCGGAGTCGTAATCTTTATATTCGTATACTTCCCTTCCACAAAGTAAACCGGATACTCCGTATACTGTTCTACCACCATTGCATCATCGGTAACCGAAGCATTTGAGGACTGCATCATTTTGCGGTATGCCTCGCGGATTAAACCGGTGTGAAAAGTCTGCGGCGTCTGCGTAATCCAAAGTTCATTGCGCGGCGGCGTTTCTACTGCTTTACCGTCCCTTACAATTTTGATGGTATCTTTGACCGGCACTCCGACGACACAGGCTTTATTTTTCTCAACACACGCAATGCTGTCTGCAATCATCTGCCGGTTGATCAACGGTCTTGCGCCATCATGAATCAGTACATAATCCCCGTCTGTTTTTTCCAATCCATTCATAACTGAATGATACCGTTCTTTTCCGCCTGAAACAATGTGCTGCACTTTTGTAAAACCGTACTTTTCTACAATCTCTGTTTTACAATATTCAATATCTTCCTGCGCTGTGACTAAAATAATCTGTTCTACCGGACTTTTTTCAAACTGAAAGAGGGAATACCACAGAACGGGTTTTCCCGAAAGCTCCATAAATTGTTTTTTTGTTTTACTGTTCATACGGCTGCCGCTGCCTGCCGCGAGAATAATCGCCGAAATTTTACTCATAACGCTCACCCAGTTTCAGGTTCGGTATGGCGTTCAAATCCCAGCCATGCCGGATTCCCCGTATAAATTCAAAATATGCCGCGGAACCAATCATCACCGCATTATCCGTACACAAAACCGGCGACGGATAGTAAAAGTCGATTCCTCTTTTTTCACATTCCTGCTTTAAAGCTGCCCGAAGCGCTGTATTGGAAGCAACGCCGCCTGCAATGGCAAGTTTATTCATGCCGGTTTCTTTTAATGCCGCCATCGCTCTGGTGACTAACGTATCTACGACCGCCTGTTGGAAAGAGGCGGCCACGTCTGCCTGACAGATTTCCTCCTGTTTCATTTTTGCCAGATTTAACTGATTTAATACAGCCGACTTCATTCCGCTGAAACTGAAGTCATAAACGCTGTCTGTAATTTTCGCTCTCGGAAACTCATATGCGTGTGGATTTCCATTTTTAGCGGCGCGGTCTATTTTCGGCCCGCCCGGATAACCGAGTCCTATGGCTCTCGCCACTTTGTCAAAGGCTTCGCCCGCAGCATCGTCCCTTGTTTTTCCAAGAATCTGATATTCGCCGTAATCTTTGACAACGACCAGATGCGTATGTCCTCCGGAAACAACAAGACAGACAAACGGCGGTTCCAGATTTTTGTGTTCCACATAGTTTGCGCAGATATGTCCCTCGATATGATGAACGCCGATGAGCGGTAAATCTTTTGCAAACGCAATCGCTTTTGCTTCCGCCACGCCTACCAGCAACGCGCCTACCAGTCCCGGGCCGTAAGTAACGCCTACCGCATCAATGTCATCGAGCGTACACTGCGCCTGTTCCAGCGCTTCACGAATAACATAGTTAATTTTTTCGATATGTTTTCTGGAAGCGATTTCCGGCACTACGCCGCCGTAGAGCGTGTGCAAATCAATCTGTGATGAAATAATGTTAGACAGATCCTCCCTGCCGTTTTCCACGACTGCCGCCGCAGTTTCATCACAGGAGCTTTCAATCGCCAATATCCTGATATTCTTCAATGCCTGTACCTCGTTTTTCTCATTCCCTATCAAAAATTAAATCCACACTCATGCCGTCCTTTCCGGCTTTTGCGTTTGGAAACAGTTCTGTGACCTGCTCCATGTATTCCCATGGTTTTGTAAGCGACGGGCTGTAATGCGTCAGCCACAGTTCCTTCGGCTGCGCTTTTGCCGCCAGAGTTCCCGCCTCGCGGAATGTCATATGCTTGTACTCGATGGCCTTTTCTTCTTTTCCTTCTTCCCCGTACATACCTTCACAGATAAATAAATCGGCGTCTTTTGCCGCTTTGACAATACTTTCCGCCGGTCTGGTATCGGTCGTATAAGTAACCTTCAGTCCTTTTCTCGACGCTCCCATCACCATATCCGGCGTATAGATGTTTCCATCAATTTCCACCGTTTCTCCATGCTGCAGTTTATTCCAGTTGCAGACAGGAATATCGAGCGCTTTTGCGCGTTCAAGGTCAAATTTTCCGCTGCGCTTAATTTCTATGGAATAACCGTAACACGTCACGTTATGTTTTACCCGAAACGCATGAATCTGATAGTCTTTTACCTGAAAGTCCTGTTCCGGCTCTGTGATTTCCAAAAAACGGATTGGAAACGGCAGCTCCGGCGCAATCGTTCTGAGCGCATGAACAACACGCTCCAGTCCTTTCGGCCCAATCATTGTAAGCGGCTGTGTCCGTTCCGCATTTCCCATAGTAAGCAGAAGTCCCGGCAGTCCGCTGATATGGTCGGCATGGTAATGCGTAATACAGATAACGTCAATCGGTTTAAAACTCCAGCCTTTCTGCTTTACTGCAACCTGCGTTCCTTCTCCGCAGTCTATGAGAAGACTGCTTCCATTGTATCGGCACATCAGCGATGTGAGCCATCTCTTGGGAAGCGGCATCATTCCACCGGTTCCAAGCAAACATACATCTAACATCTTTCCTCCCCGCTATGGACTGTCCATAACTTTTATTTTCTCTGATTATTCTGTAATTGATATGCCCCGTTTCCATAAAATCAGGGCGTTTTCCTGCGGCTTTTCATAATAATTTCTGCGTATCCCTTCTTTAGAAAAGCCCAGTTTTTGATAAAGGCTGATTGCCGCAAGGTTGGACTCGCGCACCTCCAGCATGATATCGGACACGCCTTTTTTCGCTGCTTCTGCAATCATTTTTTTTAACAGACAGCCTGCAATTCCCTGATTGCGTTTTTCTGCTTTGACCGCCACATTGGATATTTCTCCGACCTCGTACAAAAGATAAATTCCGCAATATCCGCAAATTTTTTCCTCCTCCTGCGCGACAAGATAGATGGTATCCGGATTATTGAGGGAATCCAAAAAGGCCTGCTTTGTCCATGGGACTGAAAAAATTTCCTGCTCCAGTGCCGCAACTTGAGAGATATCTTCCGGTTTCATGAACCTGTAATCCATTCTTGTACTCCTGACATTTCAACTTTTTTTGTTATGAGTGCGTTTCCTCTTTCTTTTTTTGCAATTCCCGCTCTGCCTGTGAAGCGCGCAGATAATCCGGCTGATGCTGCTCGGCCGTTTCTGTTTTTCCCTGCCGGTAATATTGTATCGCCAGCGCCGCAAGTGCAGACGCTTTATGGCGGTTCATGGATAACGGCGCGTAATGATGTTCTGACGCCATTGTGGTATCAATCAGATTTTGGTGTACCGGTACGCCGTCCCCCAAAAACATGACCGGCATTCCTATTTTATCCAGCTCGTAAATCAAATCCTCAATCATCATAATACATTGCGAATGAAGGATTTCCATTTGAGTGCCCCGAAACCGGTAAATTCCCGTATAGACCTGTCCCCTGCGCGCGTCCATAATCGGGCAGATGATATATTGAGACGAATAAAGGTTATACGCCAGAGCGTCTACGGTCGGCACATTGATAATTGGTATGTTTAAGGCAAGTCCCATTCCTTTCGCGGTTGCGCTTCCTATCCGCAGCCCCGTATAAGAACCCGGCCCTCCGGTCACTGCAATGGCAGAAATACTATCGCGTTCGGTTTCCGTCATCTTCATGATTTCATCAATCATCGGGAGCAACGTCTGGGAATGTGTTTTTTTATAATTGACAGTGTACTCCGCTATCAGCATTTCCTCTGTGGCAATCGCCACTGTCGCCACCATTGATGAACTGTCTATTGCTAATATTTTCATATGCCCTCCACAATAATTTTCCGATAGTCTGTTCCATGTTCCAAATCTTTTTTGATATCAATCCAAAGAGCCTCCTTTGGAATCAGTTCTTCAATCAACGATGCCCATTCAATCAGGCTGACTCCTTCGCCGTAGAAATAGTCTTCAAAACCGATTTCGTACATTTCCTCCGGATCGCCGATCCGGTATACATCGAAATGATACAGCGGAAGCCTGCCCTCATCATACACCTGCAGTATGGTAAATGTCGGGCTGTTTACTTCCTCCGTAATCCCCAGACCTGCTGCAAAACCTTTGGTAAATACGGTTTTGCCCACGCCCAAATCGCCGTTTAAACATATAATCCGGCCGGCTTCTGCCTGTTTACCCAATTTCTTTCCCACTGCAAAGGTTTCCTGTTCGCTGTATGTTTCAAATACCATAATTCCTCCGGTTCTGCCTGTATTTCATGCGCAGATATCAGATTTCTTTTTCTAACTTCCTGTATTTCCTGCGTTGATATCGGATTTCTTTTTCTAATTTCCTGCGTTGATATCAGATTTCTCTTTCTAATCTGCAAAAAAGGATTTGCTTATAATCATTCCTAATTATAAACAAATCCTTTCTTTGTTACAAGTTCTTTTGTAATTCCACAAGTCCTGCGCTCTTATTTGTTTCCAATTCCTTTTATAAAGGTACTGATTTTTTTATAGATGACAGCAGTCACCAGACTGTCGATCACGCCTTTTGCCACATTAAACGGCGCTACGCAAAAGACGACAAACTTGAATTTGGAGTCGACTACCGGCCAGATTTTCGCGCCGGCTGCAATAATATCGTCGATGCTCATAAACTGCTCGTAAAATGGAAGCATAATATAATAATTGAGCGCCGCTCCCGCAACCGCCATAAATACGGTTCCGACGAGCATACCAATAAAGGCGTTCTTCCGCGTCTTTTTCAGTTTGTAAATAAAACCTGCCGGAACGACCAGACAGCAGCCCACGCAGAAATTTGCCAGTTCTCCGACGTACCCTGTGCTGGTCGGCTTAATGACAATTTTAATCAGGATTTTCACCGCCTCCATAATAACTGCCGAAAGCGGCCCCATAATATAAGAACCGATTAGAATAGGAATTTCGCTTAAATCCAGTTCATAAAATTGCGGCGCCAGAAAGGTCAATGGAAACTCAATCCACATCAGAAGCGCGCCCAGAGCGGAAAATACCGCCATCAATACAAGATTTTTTGTCGTAAATAATTTGCTGTTGTTCATCTTTTTTCTCTCCTTTTCTTTTTCAGGAAAAATTCTTCCGTCAGCAAAATCTGCTTTCTTTCCAAAGAAAAAAGCCCCGAAAGAATTCGGGGTTTCACATCTTTTGTCGTCGCTGCACAATCTAAATCACGTAATGCGGTAAACAAAACGCTTATGATTGCGCAGTAATATCTTCTCTCATCCAGACTATACTGTCGGTTATGGAATCTCACCATATCATGCCCTGCGGCTCGCTGACTTATGCTCTCGCAAATACAGCCGGTGGGGAATTGCGCCCCGCCCCGAAGAATTTTTCAATTTTTATTTACATACCATAGTATATGCTTCTATCTGATACTTGTCAATATCTTGACCTTCTGCGTCATCGGTTTGAACGTTTTCTCAGGCAGAAAAGCCGGCATATATTTATTTTTTCACTTTAATAAATGCGTTGTAAATGGCTCTCATTGCCACTTCAAAATCTTCTTCCGCCACACCGATGATGATGTTGAGCTCTGAGGAGCCCTGATCAATCATTTTGATATTGACTCTGGCGTCTGCCAACGCTGTAAACAAAATCGCAGCAGTACCTCTGGCGCTTTTCATTCCACGACCGACCACTGCTATCAGAGCCAAATCGCTCTCGATGTATAACTGATCCGGGTGAACCCTGCTTCTGATTTCATCTAAAATCACCGTTTCTTTTCCGGTAAGATTTTCGGTCTGAATGACAACGCTCATGGTATCGACGCCGGAAGGAATATGTTCAAAACTGACATCGCTTTTTTCTAATGCACGCAGAACATTTCGTCCAAATCCAACTTCGCTGTTCATTTTATCTTTTTCGATATTGATAACAGACATGCCCTTCTTTCCGGCAATTCCTGTAATAATATGCTCGCATGGTTCTGCCGTCTCGGATACAATCATTGTTCCGCGATCCTTCGGGCAGTTTGTATTTTTAATATTGACCGGAATTCCTGCGGCGCGAACCGGAAAGATTGCATCTTCATGAAGAACCGTTGCGCCCATGTAGGCAAGCTCCCGCAGTTCCGCATAGGTAATCGTATTGATTGGCGCCGGATTATTTACAATTCTCGGATCGCAGATTAAAAATCCGCTGACGTCCGTCCAGTTTTCATATATTTTTGCATTGCACGCTCTGGCAACAATAGAGCCGGTGATATCCGAGCCTCCCCGCGAGAATGTCTTGATAGTTCCATTCGGAACAGAACCGTAAAATCCCGGAATAACTGCTTTTTGCGTCTTGGCAAGTTTCGGCGCTAACTTCTTTGATGTTGTTTCCCAGTCAAATTTTCCGGCGTCATCAAAGAATATATATTTTGCGGCGTCAATAAAATCAAAGCCTAAATATTTTGCCAAAACCTTGCTGTTTAAATATTCTCCACGACTTGCGGCATAATCCCGCCCTGCCATATGGGAAAAAGCGCCCCGAATCATCTCAAACTCGTCATCAAGTGTAAAGTCTTCTATTTCAAGTTCTTTTATAATTCCATTATACCGGTCTTTGATTGCCTGAAATTCCGTATCAAAGTTTTCGCCTTCCGTCGCTTTTTCATAACAGTCGTACAGCATATCTGTTACTTTGATATCGTCGACAAATCTTTTTCCCGGCGCTGATGCAACAACAAATCTTCTGCTGTCATCTGATAAAATAATATCTGCAACCTTCTGAAACTGTCTGGCATCTGCCAGTGAACTGCCGCCAAACTTTACAACCTTCGTCTCTCCCATGATTTCTCCTTTTATCCTTTATTATTAGCATTATGTTTCTTTGTACGGTTTCGTGAATTGTCATTCCCCGCCATGTCAGCTTTCAATACGGATTCTGGAAATGACGTCTCCAAGCATTTCCGCTTTCTTTGCGAATTCTTCTTCGCTCATCTTGTCCGTAATAAATCCGATTTCTCCCGAAATGCCGGCGTCAACAAATTCCACGCTGCCAAAGGCCGTTTCGATTTTCTCCGTATCTGCGCCTGTCCGCACAAAAAATTTCTTTTTGGACTTTGCAAAATTTTCCAGTTCCAGTTTTTCTTCAGACCACATAACCGTAGTTGATACATTCAGATGTCTGACGCAATCCACAACGTCTGAAACCACTGCGCTGGCCGTCGGAAGACTTCCCGCACCGCTGCCGATAAATACCAAATCGCCCACCATGTTTCCACGTACTAAAATCCCGTTAATGACATCATTGACATTATAAAGCGGGTGTTCCGGAGAAAGTAGTCTCGGTGATACGGAAGCAACAATGGCATTTTCCTCATTTTTACACTTGCCGAGAAGTTTAATGGATTTGTTCATCTTTTTTGCATATTTGAAATCCTGCGCTGTGATTTTTGAAATTCCTTCTGTATAGATTTCTTCAAAATCAACCGTCTTTCCGTTTGCAAGAGACGCCAGAATAGCAATCTTGCGGACGGCGTCGAACCCTTCAATGTCTGCTTCCGGATTTCTCTCTGCATAACCCAAATCCTGCGCCTGCTTTAAAGTGCTGTCAAAATCAGCGCCTTCCCTGTCCATTTTGGTCAATATATAGTTTGTCGTTCCGTTAAGGATTCCTGTAATTTCCTGAATTTTGTCAGCGGTAATGTGCATATTTAACGGACGGATAATCGGGATACCACCGCCGACTGCCGCCTCAAATAAGAAGTTTCTGTTTTTTTCCTGAGCAATCCGAATTAACTGCGCGCCGTATTTTGCCACAAGTTCCTTGTTGGAGGTGCAGACACTCTTTCCTGCCTCCAGAGCTGCCCTGACAAAATCATAAGCAGGCTTGAGACCACCCATCACTTCAATAATAACCTCCACTTCCGGGTCATTTAAAATGATATCATAGTCATGCACCAGTACCGGTTCGCAAGGATCTCCCGGAAAATCCCTCAGATCCAAGACATACTTAACGTCCACTTCCTGACCGGCTTTTGCAGTAATAATATTACTGTTTTCTTTCAAAATTTTAAAAACGCCGGAACCAACCGTTCCATATCCTAAGATTGCTACTTTAATCATAATGCCTCCTAATATTCAAAACAAAGACAGAACTTTATCTCTTTCCTTTTGAAACGTTTTCTTTTGATGCCGCCACTCACCAAAACAACGGCAAAAAAGACTGTAATCCTTAGTTTAGCACGCTTTATAATAATAATCAACAAATTTTGACTCCCAGTTTTGCCGATATAAAAACAAACCCCTGTAATGGGGTGCTTGCACACCAATAATCTGGGGTTTGTTTTTATATTTGGCGGAACCGCCTCAGCGAGAAGCAGCGAAGCGGATTCGAGCTGGCGGCAAAACTGGTGAAGAATTGCCTCAGCGAGAAGTAGCGAAGCGGATTCGAGCTGACGGCAAAACTGGGAAAGGATTGCCTCAGCTAGAAGCAGCGAAGCGGATTCGAGCTGACGGCAAAACTGGGAAAAAGGAAAATTGCTATTTTCCGGAATTGATCCAGCGGAGATAAGCGTTGGTGAACGGCTCAAGGTATCCGTCGAGTACTTTTCCCACATCTCCCACTTCTTCGTTGGTACGATGGTCTTTTACCATTGTATATGGCTGCATCACATAAGAACGGATTTGATTTCCCCAGCCAATCTCCTTGACTTCGCCGCGAATTCCTGAACGCTTTTCTTCTTCTTCCTGCCTTTTTAACACATACAATTTTGATTTCAACATCTTCATGGCGCGGTCTTTGTTCTGCAACTGGGAGCGCTCATTCTGACATTGCACTACAATTCCCGTAGGAATATGAGTAATCCGAATGGCGGAAGATGTTTTATTGACATGCTGCCCGCCGGCGCCACTGGAACGGTATGTATCCACGCGAATTTCATCATCTTTGACTTCAATTTCTATATTGTCGTCAATATCCGGCATAACATCGCAGGATACAAATGAAGTCTGACGTTTTCCGGCGGCGTTAAACGGCGAAATTCTCACCAGACGGTGCACGCCCTTTTCGGACTTCAGATAGCCGTAAGCATTTTCTCCGGAAACCTGAAATGTAATCGACTTAATTCCCGCCTCGTCTCCGTCCAGAAAATCAAGCACTTCCGTTTTATATCCTTTGGACTCTGCCCATCTGGAATACATTCGGAACAACATCTGCGCCCAGTCACAGGACTCTGTTCCACCGGCGCCCGCATTGAGTTTGACGACTGCATTACATTTATCATATTCTCCGGAAAGAAGTGTCTGGATTTTTACCTGTTCAAAATGCTCTATAAAAGCTTGAAGCTCTGTCTCCACCTCAACGACAATCGAACTGTCTCCTTCTTCATCGCCCATTTCAATCAGCACGCCCAAATCTTCATATTGATTTTCCAGAGTTTCTATAATTTCCAGATTGCTTTTCACATTTTTTAATTCCTGCATTTTTTTCTTGGAACCTTCGATATCCTCCCAAAAGCCCTCTGCTTCCATTGCTGTCTCAATTTCTTTAATCTGCTCTTTTTTCTTTTCTACCTCAAAGGTTTCTTTCAGTTCAGCCAACTGTTCCTGATAGCCTGACCACTGATATTTATATTGCTCTAATTCAACCAAAACAATACCTCTTTCTTTATTTTTATAACGGAAAGAACAGGGGCGGATAAACCCAACCCCTGCTTTTTTCTTTTTATGCTTTTCTTCCACAGCAATTCTTATACTTTTTACCACTTCCACAAGGGCATGGATCATTTGGATATACCTTTTGTGAAGCACGCTGCTTTGGTTTTTTCACACCGTCATCATCTTTGTTGGTACCGGTTACCTGAGCGACTTCTTCTCTTTCCACTTTCTGCTCAACCTGTACATGATATAAGGTCTTCACCGTATCCAGCCGGATATTGTAAATCATGTTGTCAAACATTTCAAAGCCCTGAATTTTGTACTCAACAGCCGGATCCCGCTGGCCATAAGCGAGAAGGCCGATGCCCTGTTTCAACTGTTCCAAATCGTCAAGATGATCCATCCATTTCCGGTCAATGACCTTCAACAATACAATCCGCTCTAATTCACGAATCTGTTCCGGCTCGGCAAACTCGCTCTCCTTATCTTCATAGAGCTGCACTGCCTTTTCCTTTAAGAGCTGGACAAATTCCGCCTTGCTCATGTTGCGGATTTCACTTTCTTTAACGCCCAGCTTCATCGGGATAATCTCAAACAGAGATTGATTCAGTCCTGCCAGATCCCAGTCTTCCGCACGCTGGTCGTCGCGAAGGAACTGGTTTACCTGAGTCTCGATGATTTCATTGACCATTTTCATAATGGCGTCGCGCATATTCTCACCGTTTAAGACTCTGGCTCTTTCTGCGTAAATAATTTCCCTCTGGTCGTTGTTGACCTTATCATATTCCATCAGGTTCTTTCTGATACCGAAGTTATTTCCCTCAATCTTCTTCTGCGCTCTCTCGATTGTTTTTGTCAGCATCTTGTGATGAATTTCCTCATCTTCCGGTACGCGGAGCGCATTGAACACAGACATCATCTTTTCAGAGGCAAACAGCCTCATGATGTCGTCCTCTAAAGAAATATAAAATTTAGATTCACCGATATCTCCCTGTCGTCCGGAACGTCCGCGTAACTGATTGTCAATACGTCTGGATTCATGCCGTTCTGTACCGATAATCTTTAATCCGCCCGCTGCCTTTGCTTCGTCGTCCAGTTTAATATCCGTACCACGTCCTGCCATGTTGGTTGCAATCGTAACAGCGCCATGCTGTCCTGCCTGAGCGACAATCTCGGCTTCCATTTCATGGAACTTGGCGTTTAACACTTTATGAGGAACACCCTGTTTTCTGAGCAGAGCACTGATTTCCTCAGAAGAATCAATATTGATGGTGCCAACCAGAACCGGCTGGCCTTTCTTGTAAGAAGTCACAATATCGTTAATGACCGCCTGCAGTTTTCCCCTGCGCGTCTTGTACATTGCATCTTCGTGGTCAATTCTGGCAATCGGTTTGTTGGTCGGGATTTCCACAACGTCCATGCTGTAAATGTCCCGAAATTCCTTTTCTTCCGTCAGCGCAGTACCGGTCATGCCCGCTTTCTTTTCATATTTGTTAAAAAAGTTCTGGAAGGTAATTGTGGCTAACGTTTTGCTTTCCCTGTTGACTTTGACATGCTCTTTTGCCTCAATCGCCTGATGAAGGCCGTCAGAGTAGCGGCGTCCCGGCATGATACGCCCGGTAAATTCGTCTACAATCAGAACTTCTTCGTCTTTTACCACATAATCCTGATCACGATGCATCAGATTGTGGGCGCGGAGAGCCAAAATCACGTTGTGCTGCAATTCCAGATTTTCAGCGTCCGCATAGTTATCAATATGGAAGAATTTTTCTACTTTTTCAATTCCCTGCGCTGTCAACGTCACAATCTTATCCTTTTCATTGACAAGGAAATCTCCATCTTCTTCAATATCCACGCCCATAATCGCGTCCATCTTACTGAGTTCCGGTTTTGCCGTACCCCGTTCCAACTGTCTGGCAAGAATATCGCACATCTCATAGAGTTTTGTCGATTTTCCACTCTGACCGGAAATAATCAGCGGCGTTCTCGCCTCGTCAATCAGAACGGAATCGACCTCGTCGATAATACAGTAATGCAGACCTCTCTGCACCAACTGCTCTTTATAAACCACCATGTTGTCTCTCAGATAGTCAAATCCAAGTTCGTTATTGGTAATATAAGTAATGTCGCAGTCATATGCCTGCTTCTTTTCTTCCTGCTCCATATCTGCCAGCACACAACCGACCGTAAGTCCGAGCGCTCTGTGTACCTGTCCCATCCACTCCGCATCACGCGTGGCAAGGTATTCATTGACCGTTACAATATGCACGCCTTTTCCTTCCAAAGCATTTAAGTATGCAGGCAGAAGACAGGTCTGCGTTTTACCTTCACCGGTCTTCATCTCAGCGATACGTCCTTCGTGAAGAATAATACCGCCCTGAATCTGACATGGATAATGCTCTGTTCCGAGAATCCTGCGGGTTGCCTCACGCACAAGCGCGTAAGCCTCCGGAAGGAGATCTTCAAGCGTTTCTCCCTCTGCCAGCCGGCTTTTAAATTCCTGCGTTTTCGCTTTCATTTCCTCATCACTGAGTTTTTCCATTTCCGGCTTCAGACTTAATACTTTTTCTACTGTTTTCTGATGTCGTTTTAATTCCCGTTCACTGTGTGAACCTGCTATTTTACTAATTACGCTCATGGTAATCTCCTAAATAATCGTATTTGTGTAAATCTACACTGTGTTTTATAATAACATTTTCATTGACAATGTTCAACAACATGGTTATCAATTTATTGTAAACGATTTGTAAACAAAAAGCTCCGGAAGCTTTCGCCTCCGGAGTTTTTATGACCAATCAAATCCTAATCAAATTCCGGTTCAATTAAACCGTATGTGCCATTTTTTCTCTTATATACGACATTGACCTCGTCGGTTTCCGCATTTAAAAATACAAAGAAGCTGTGTCCTATCAAATCCATCTGGATACATGCCTCCTCCGGATCCATCGGTTTAATCCCAAAATGCTTTATCTTTACAATCCTAACCCCTTCATCTTCGTCGTCATAGTCATAATCGGCGTCAAAGAAATCAGATTTAAAACTATCCCTTGCTGCCTTTTTCTTGTCAATAATTTTCTTTTTGAACTTTACAAGCTGCCGCTCAATCGTCTCCTCCACCAGATCAATCGTAGCGTACATATCTGTGCTGGTTTCTTCTGCTCTGATGATGTTTCCTTTTACAGGAATTGTTACCTCTACCTTCTGACTGTCCTTATCCACACTAAGAGTTACATCAACCTCCGCATCTTCTGCAAGATATTTATCGAGTTTTCCGAGTTTTTTCTCAATATCTGTTCTGATGCCATCGGTTACCTTAATGTTTTTCCCGAAAATGTTAATTCTCATGAGCCCACTTCCTTTCCTATCTCGTATGTTTATTATATCATATCGTATATTGGTTTCCAAGAAATATTTTCCATTATACGGCTTTTTTGTGTCCTTTTTTTGTGCATTTTTTACAATTTCGCCCTTTTTTTATTTTTTTGACATCATTCCTCTTTATCTAAGTTATTAACATCAATTTTTCTACTGAAACTTCCCAAAAAATGGGTTATTAACCAAGTTGTTAACATTATTAACGCATTTTTTATAAATATTATGTAAATTATTGTCGATTTATGGAAAGAACAGGCGTTTTGTTCACATCTAATAAAATTGTGCATTTCTCATAATTTTACTTGACAAATTTTAAAGCCGTTTTTCGTGTAAATCTTTATATAAAATGGGCAAATCACTCTGTAAAAAAGCAAAGTAAATACTGACCGATGCGGAGAATTTATAACAAAAAAACTCTCATATCCAAATGATACAAGAGTTTTTCTGTTATTTTATGATAATCATTTATCCGATAATTCTTCTTGCCGCGCATGGAGAACCCATACCGCTGATAATAATACCGGTAGATTCCGTTGACGCGTGTATAATCTGACCTCCGCCTATGTACATTGCCACATGGCTGATTCTGGAGCCGCTGTAATTATAGAACAGCAAATCGCCCGGCTGCAGGCTTCCCATAGAAACAGCCCTTCCGTTTTTGGACTGTTCTGCGGATACCCTGTTTAAAGAATATCCGAAATGCGCATAAACGGACATTGTAAATCCGGAACAGTCTGTGCCGTTTGTCAGGCTCGAACCGCCATATACATACGGATTTCCCAAGAACTGTTTTGCGTATGCCACGACATCAGATGCTCCACCGGAGCCGTTATCACCATATGATGGCGAGCTGTCCGGCTCTGAGTCATGCGATGTGTTGGTATTTGTATTAGTATTAGTATTCGTATCAGTGTCGTTACTGTAATCGTCGCCACCGTCATTATCAACTGCATTATTTGAAATGGTATCCTGCGTCACCGTATTGTTTCTTGCGGCTTCCTCTGCTGCTCTCCTTGCAGCTTCCTCCGCCTCCCTAATCCGGCGCTGCTCCTCGCGGATCTCTTTATTTGTCTTTGCGTGCTCCATACCAATGGATATGCTGGCGTAATCTGCGGAAATCCAGCCGCCGACGCCGTCTTCAATCTTAACCTTAATCCACTGACCGGTATGGTCAAACTTTTTAATCGTTACATTTTCATTTTTGTATACGTTTGTCAGCACTTCGGATTCTGTGCTCGTCTTTTCCCTGACATGTACCGCCTCTTTGACGTGCGCGCTGACATAACCTTTATTAAGCGCTATTTCTTTTGCCTCACTGCCCGTTACAAAAAATTCCGCTTTAATGTAACCGGTACAGTTTCCTGATACAATTTTGTACCAGCCGTTATTTGTCGTTTCCAAAATTGTCGCGCCGCAGTTGTTGTAAATCTTGCCGACACGCTTTGAATTGACATCTGGTCTTTTACGGACATTTACATAATCTTCTTTTCCACCGGAAACCTTTGTAATCGCAATATTGTCAAAAAGCTTATCTTCCGCAGATTTTTTTGTTTCATCTACATTTTTTTCTTCTTTTTGAACAACTGCCGGTTTGTCCGGAAGCAGGGAAAGAATTTCCTTGTCTGTACCTACTGTTTCAATATATTCGTCTACAACAGCAACCGCCCCTACACTGGGGATTTCTGTATCTAATTCGCTTGTCTGCGCATATGTAGCAGTATTACCGCTCATCACTAAACTGGCGACCAGAACACCACTCATTAAAATACGTGCGTAATTGTGTCTCATCTTTAAACCTCCCACAATACTCCACTTTAAAATATTACAATTGTATTACAATTATATCAGTTTTACGCATTATGTCAACAACTTAGTTGAAATTCTTCTTATTTTATTTTATCTTTATAGGTAGATACACTGAAAAATTTTTTGAAAAGAACGGTTTTATTACTGTTGATGCTGCCCTTTGGCGGCGGAATGGAGTTTCAATGAAAAAAAATGTCTTAATTACCGGCGTCTCTGGCGGAATCGGCAGCGCCCTTGCCAGAAAATATATGGAAAACGGTTATCAGGTAACCGGCGTTTATCGTTCTAATGAGAATGAAATCAAAAAATTACGGCAGGAGTTTCAGGACTGCTTTTTGCCGGTTCAATGCGATTTGTCCCGATTTGAAAATGCGGCCCTGCTGATGAAGGCGCTGCACCAAAAAGGGCTGACTGTTGATATTCTGATAAATAATGCGGGGCTATCCGTTGTCGGACTGCTTCAGGACTTGACCGCAGATGAATGGGAGAAACTCTGGAATACAAACGTCACTTCTGCCGTATCGCTTTGCCGCGCCGTCATCGGAGACTTTTTGTCCAAAGGAGCCGGCGAGATTATCAACATTTCTTCCATCTGGGGAAAAACAGGCGCCTCCTGTGAAGTGGCATATTCCACTACAAAAGGCGCCTTAAATACTTTTACAAAAGCTCTTGCCTTAGAGCTTGCTCCGTCCGGTATCCGCGTCAATGCGCTTGCCTGCGGTCTGATTGACACAAAAATGAACGCGCATCTTTCTGCCGGCGAAATTGCCGAATTTGTCAGCAAAATTCCGGCAGGGCGTATCGGCACGCCGGAAGATGTCGCAAACGCGGCATATATGCTTTCTACTGCCGGCGGTTACATCACCGGACAGATTCTTTCTTTAGACGGTGGATTTACGATGTAATCCGCACCGGACAGATGCTTTCTTTGAACGGGACTTTACGATGTAATCCGCACCGGACAAATTCTTTCTTTGAATGGGACATTACAATGTAATCCCTAATATTTATTTTTTGTCCAGATATGCCATATCCCCGTCGCTGAGTTCAAAATCAACCTGCGCATTTGCAATAATGCGTTCTTCTTTCGTTGATTTCGGAATCACGACCGTTCCTTTCTGAAGGCAGTACCGGATACAAACCTGCGGCACTGTCGCCTGATATTTTTCTGCAATTTTTTTAATGTATGTATCGTCTACAATTCCGCCGGAAGCGAGTGGCGAATATGCGATAATCTGAATTTTTTCCTGTTTGCAGAAATCCACTGTTTCTTCCTGCCGCAGCCCGATATGGAAGTTAATCTGATTGCACATCGGCACAACACTGCACTCGTCTAAAATCGGCTGAAGGTGTTTCGGCTCAAAGTTTGACACACCGATTGCCCGGACTTTTTTGCTCTGATAGATTTCCTCCATCGCTTTGTAACTGGCAATATTTCCCTCCGTACAATCCATGCCCCACTTATCCCATGGCCATGGCGCATGAATTAAATATAAATCAATATATTCCAATCCCAAATCGGAGAGGGATTTTTCAAAACATTCTTTTGCAATATCATAACCCTTGCACTCCGCCGGAAGTTTTGTCGTGACAAAAATTTCCTCTCGTGGAATACCTGAATCTTTGATGGCCTTCCCGATACTCTGCTCATTTCCGTAAGCGGCGGCGGTATCAATATGGCGGTATCCGTTGCGCAGCGCATAAGTAACGGCGCGATATGCGTCTTCCCCTTCCGGCACCTGCCACGTGCCGAGTCCGATTTTTGGAATTTCGACTCCGTTTGATAATGTATACGTTTCCTGTAAAATCATTGCTTTTCTCCTTTATCCTCTAATTTGACTGCTTGATTCCGTTTTCATACTCCATAATTCTCATAGCGTTGCCGCCGCGTTCGGTCGCATCGCCCTCATCGTTGACGATATGTTGAATCTGTCCCCGTCCATTCAGTTTCACAGTACAGATATTGTGCAGTTTCACGCCTTTTACTTTTGGCACTTCTGCCGCGCTGTGAATTTCAATCTCTGCATCTCTGTTGTAACAGTAAATGCCAAGACCGTACCCCTCAAAGTCTTTCACATTGTCAGAAACTTTAAAGGAAGCATATCCGTTCACTGTCCCGTCATGGCTTTGATAAGATTTCTGATCCGGCGCGTCATATGGCATTTCACTCTGATAAAAATAGAGTTTTCCGCCGTTGCCGTTCCAGATGGTCTGATACTCCTGAAAATGCTCTACAAACAGTCCATACATTGTAATGTCGTCCCCGTTAATGATAATTCCGTTTGGCGCCGTATTGACGTCCCAGCCGACATTCGTGCTGTGGTCTGCCCTCCAAACCCAGAAGTTATCGCCGATTACATTATTGCTGTGAATGACAACACAGCTTTTTACTTTTCCGGCGTATTTTCCACCGCCGACTCTGAAATATACATCACTGAAACAACTCGGATTTTCAGAATGGTCTTTATGGGATTTTTCCGTACCGACCTGAAGCAGCGTTGAAGACTCTTTTTCTCCCGCGTCAAACAACAGTCCGCAGACCTTAATTCCGTCCACATCTGCGAGTTTCATACATTCATTTCCATCTGCCGCTTCCAATGTTGCCAGTCCCATTCCGTAGATAATCGTATTCGGATTGTTTACCTCAATCGGCTTGTCCAACGAATAAATGCCCGGCGTCAGCAACAGATGTTTTCCATCTTCCAACGCCTGATTGAGCGTATCCGCAGTATCTTTTGGCGTTGCAATATAGAACTGATTTAAACTGTAAAATGTACCCGTCACACCTTCGTTCCATGAAATTCCCTGACAGTCCGTTCTCCGTTTTGGAACGACAACACCGTATCCATGCTCCCCGTCATAGCATAAGTATGGTTTTTCCTGTACATTCGGAGTTTTTTCCACGCGGGTATATGGCACATAAGGCCAGCCGCCCATCGGAATTTTATTGATATTCACTCCGGTAAACACCATATTCCACACGCCGTTTTCATAATAATTCCAGTCGTCATTACGGAACAGATACTGCTGCTGGGAACCGGAAGAAACGACGCCGTTAAATTTTGAATCGGCAATAAAGCCACCGGACGACCAGCCCTCTCCGTCACTTAAGACAATTCCGTCGTCCGAATTGACCCGGCGCATGGAAACCGCCTGCGAATTTGCCCACATACAGTAATCGTCAATCGAAAAGTTTTCCGCGCTGCGCCAGAAATTGCAGGTAGCGTTGTGGTACATCCAGTCCGCATTCACCCAGAGTTTATGGATATTTGTCTGCGTCGGCATTACGCCCAGACCGGAAACCTGCGTGTAATATCCGACATTCACAGTCAGCGACGAATCATAAGTTCCCGGAAGAAACAACAGCGCATATCTCTCGTCGCCAAACTGGTTGCTCTCCTGCTTTTTATAAATCTCATCTGCTTTTTTCTGCACGTCCTCCACTGCATCGTCCGGAGAAAAAACAAAGACGTTTTCTCCAAAAACTCCTGCGTCGGTCACTGCGTCTCCATCTTCTTCGTAGGTCAGATGATTTTCAACTGTTTCCGTTTCGCTTTCCTGTTTTGTATCGTCCTTTGTCTGCGTATCTTCTTTGGAAGCGGCGCACCCGCAAAGGATAAGCGTGAAAATACAAACCAGTGTCAACAATATTTTTTTCATAAAAAACTCCTCTCTTATTGTTCTATCACATAAACAGAATAGGCTGTCGTAACAAATAATCTGCTTCTTTTTGTTCCGCCAAAATCAAACGTGGTCGGGCGTTCCGGAAGCATAATGCTGTCCAGATATTTACTGCCCTCATACACTTTAATCCGGTCGTCGCCCACATAAATTTTGTCGTTATATTTTTTTACCCGATAATCTCCTTCATTGATAATGACCGTCGGGCAGTCTAACAGTCCGTCCTGCGTCACGTCGCACATATAAACTCTTTTGTACATCTCGTCGACGGAATAAAGTTTTCTTCCGGGCTTGGAACGCGCCAGATTGTTTGCGCGGATTAAATCATAAAAACATGGTATGAGCGTCGCCTGATCCGGCGCCAGATACGCCTCTTTCGGATTATATTTTACCACCTGCGCAAAGTCGCTTCCGTCTCTCCACCGGTTGCCCGGCATCAGCACGCGTTCCGGTTTTATGCTTCCAATCGGGATTTTTTCCAGAGGCTCAATTTCTCCCTTCGGCGTAACCGTAAAAACAACCGTCTGCGCCTGATTGTTGTACCAATACCCATAGGACGTCCCATAGGAATCCGGCGGGAGTTCATTGAGATGTAACGCGCCGTCCTTTGTCGCGCCCTGCGGAATCGCATATTCTCCGACGACAACGATATTGTCTTTGGTGTCAAATCCCAGAGAGTTAATCTTGTACGGGGATTCAAAGAACAACGTCATCTGAAGCGTCTTTCCGTCAATCCGGTAGATTTTTTTGTCCATGCTGTCCAGAAAATAAAAATTGCCCTTTCCGTCGCAGTTTCCGCCATCTGCAAACCGGAACCGCAGAAAATGCTTTTTGGTTTTTCTGTTGACGCGCTTTCCGGTGACTTCCTCAAATCCGTTTTCAGACGCCCCGTTTCCGTTTACTTCCACCACAGCAGCCTGCCATGGCCGGATTTCAATCCCTGTGTTGACGTCCAGAAGAAAATTGTTAATCGTATATTTCATCTGGGAATAATTATGTACATTATAAAATTTAATCTTTTCACAATTCCAGAGTTTTACGCAGTAATCATACGGCTTCTGCACAAAAACAGTCCGGAAACAATAGGTCGTGGCAAACGTAATGTTTTTACAGTCAATCAGTTCAATCGGCTGCGCAAATTCTCCCTCCGCCTTTTCCTCCTCGCTCTGAAATCCGTAAATCGTCACATTCTGCGCGCGGATCATGCGGAGTTCACAGCGGACATGATGTTCTAAGGACAGGCAGTAAATTTTTGTCTGCGCCGCCGTATCCTGAATCTGCAGTCCCGCACTTACATACGGAGATGCAGACCAGATATCCTTGAAAACGCCGCCTCCTCCATTGCGGATCAGAAGGCTCGGATACTGGTAATCCCAAACCCTGTCCACGTCGATATCGCGGCATCTGCCTTCATCATAAGGCATTGCAAATTCTCCCGTCATCGGAACCAGATTTCCATGACCGCCAAAGAATTTTACATCATTCATGTACGACTTTTCGGCAGCCTCCCACGCAATCCCGCATACTCTTGGATTTCTCGCTCCGGTGTCAATGCCGAGTCCCATCATGACAGTCATGCCCGCAGAGGTTTGTATCAGCGGTTTTGCCGCCCCAAATCCCGCAAAATTTTCCGTATTATCTTTCAGCAGAAATCTCGTCGAAACCGGATTCATTCCAATCAGCGCAGTATTTTCCCGCAATGTAACCGTATCGGAAAGCAGATAAATCCCCTGCGGAAAATAGAGCGTTTCATAGGTATCAATCAGTTTTTGAAGCGCCGCCGTATCGTCCGTAACGCCGTCGCCGCTCAATCCCTGTTCTTTGACATTTACCCAGTTTTTCATCTCCGGAAGTTGTGGTATATCCGATATTAAAACGCGCTCGTCCAGTTCTCTGGCGTAGCGGTAAATCTGGTCATGCACCTGCTTTTCCGGATAGATGTCTGAAGCTGTAATCCCATGCACATATTTTTTTACCATGCACTGAAAATCTTCGCTGGCAACATTACGTCCGGTGTCCCGGTACTCCGCCACATTTTCTACGGAGCGGAGCTGACAGTTGACTAAATTTACCTGCGTCAGGGAGTTTTGGTCAAGCGCCATATTCAATATGCTGTTCATATCCTCAAAAATAGAATCTTCTATATATACTTTCTCAAAATACCCCTCGTCGACGTCAATAAAATTGGAAGTATGCCGGCAATACGCCCGAATAATGTTCCAGCCGACTTCCCTTGAACGGATTGCAGAACGTTTCTGGTTTGTAAACCGGCAATCCACCATGACAAACGGCCAGCCCGGAGAACACTTCGTGGAAATAATTCCATATTCGCCTCCGATAAATGAAACGTCTTCGATTTCATTTCCCACATCATAAATGCCCGCCATGCCGGAGCCTATCTGAATATCAATATGATTCAGAAAAGAATGCTGCGCGTAATGGGTACGAAATGCGACCGCATAAGGATTTCCCTCACCGATACGGACATTTACATTGGACATTGCGCTGTAAAAGGTTCCCGGATTGGCGTCATGCGTTTCGTCCATCTCCTGTACGACATCATTGACAAACCAGAAAAGATACCGGTATCCTCCCTTTGCAGTTTGATCCGGCTTGTCAAAATCCGGCGCGCTGTCTTTTAAGACAAACTCCGGTCTGGTTGCTCCATAACCAATCACACGCACTGCTTTTGGAATGTAAATGGTGCGTGAGAGCAGATAGCTGCCGGAAGGTACAAAAAGGACGCCATACCCTGCTTTCTTTACTACGGCATTGATGGCGGCCTGCAATTTTTCTGACACATCACGACTCCCGTCTGTATATGGCGTTTCAAAATAAACCGCGCCGGAATCATTCGGTCTTTCTGTATAATAAGATTTTTTATTCATAATGCTGTCCTCAAATCTTTTATTTCAAACCCTCAATGCCGGTGCTGTGGTACGACTGCCAGCATTTCAAAATTTTCATCGCTGATATTTTTCATTCCATGCGTATGCCCCTGCGGACAGTAATGCACCATTCCTGCGGACAGTTTTTCTTCTTTTCCATCATAAGTTACCACGACTTCCCCCTTCGTCGCAAAGACAATTTCCGAACTTCCTTCATGCGTGTGTATTCCAATCGAACAATTTGGCTCTAAAATACCATGCATAATCCGATTATCCCCGTCTACTTTCATGCGGGCCCTGATTCGTCCCTCGCCGCCTTTAAAATTCGGAATCACTGTTTCCTCGATATCGTCTAAATTAAAATTAAATTTTTTGTTGTTCTGACTGTTATCCATAACCGACCTCCTGCTTATTGATTAGTGTAACATTTTTTATCTGTACTTTCAATTAAAGAAAGAAAACTGACAAATAAAATAATTCAGCCATGACAGCTCGAATCCGCTTCGCTTCTTCTCGCTGATTTGGGGTTTTCCTTCTCTCAAATATAATTCAGCCATGACAGCTCGAATCCGCTTCGCTTCTTCTCGCTGATTTGGGTTCCCCAAATACATAAAAAACGTAACGATGGGGAAATCCTGCAAGCAGTCTTTCCCCATCGTTACGTTTTTTATGTGCATGGCTGAATTACATAATGCACATTATGCCTGCGTTTTTTCGTATGCCTGCCGTACTGCCTTTGCAAGCTGGTCTGCACACGATGTTGATTTTACTCCGCAGAGATTTCCGCTTAGTTTTTCTTCAATCTGGTCGACGGTCATACCATCTACCAGTTTGCCAATCGCTTTCAGGTTTCCATTGCAGCCTCCCTGAAACTGAACATTGGATATAACATCATGATCAATGTCAAATGTAATTGTGGTCGCGCAGACCTGTGATGTTTTATAAGTATACTTCATTTGAACCCTCTTTTCCTTTTTTATCGTTTGCACCTGCGCCGGTAATTATAAATGCAGTACGCGGTCTTTGATTTCCTGCGTTCTGCCCTGATTCCAGAACTGCGTGCCGATATAACCGCAGGTTCTTCTTGCAACACTCATCTTATCCTGATTTCTGTTGCCGCAGCTTGGACATTCCCAAATCAGTTTTCCGGATTTTTCATCTTCAATAATCTGGATTTCTCCATTGTAACCACAACACTCGCAGTAATCTGATTTTGTGTTCAGTTCGGCATACATGATATTGTCGTAAATAAACTTCATTACCTCAATGACCGCTTCGATATTGTCCTGAAGATTTGGTACTTCCACATAACTGATTGCGCCTCCCGGAGAAAGTTTCTGGAAGTCAGATTCAAATTTCAGTTTGCTGAAAGCGTCAATTTCTTCTGTTACATGGACATGGTAACTGTTTGTAATGTAGTTTTTGTCCGTAACGCCCTTGATGACGCCAAATCTCTTTTGCAGACATTTTGCAAATTTGTAAGTCGTAGATTCCATCGGTGTGCCGTAAACAGAATAACTGATGTTTTCCGCCTCTTTCCATTCCTGACACTTATCGTTTAACCGCTGCATTACTTTGAGCGCAAACGGCTTTGCTTCCGGATCGGTATGGGATTTTCCGGTCATGCGGACGCACATTTCATAAAGTCCTGCATAGCCGAGAGAAATCGTGGAATAACCGTTGAATAACAGTTTGTCAATCGTTTCTCCTTTTTTCAGACGCGCCAGAGCACCATTCTGCCAAAGAATCGGCGCAACATCGGACGGTGTGCCGAGCAGTCTTTCATGTCTGCAGCGCAGAGCCCTGTGACACAGTTCGAGCCTTTCGTCAAGAATTTTCCAGAATAAATCCATATCCCCATTGGAAGAACAGGCCACATCAACCAGATTGATGGTAACAACACCCTGATTAAATCTTCCGTAAAATTTATAACTTCCATCAGGATTTCTCTGGCTGTCCTCAACCGTCAGGAAAGAACGGCAGCCCATACAGGTATAGACATTTCCGTTTTTCATTTCTTTCATCACTTTTGCGGATATGTAATCCGGAACCATACGCTTTGCAGTGCACTTTGCAGCCAACTGCGTCAGATACCAGTATTTGGAATCCGGTGTCACATTGTCCTCGTCCAAAACATATATAATCTTTGGAAATGCCGGCGTAATCCAAACGCCTTTTTCATTTTTGACGCCCTGCATACGCTGTTTTAAGGTCTCCTCAATAATGGCGGCAAGGTCGTCCCTCGTCTGACCTTCCGGCACTTCATCTAAATACATAAACATTGTGACAAACGGCGCCTGTCCATTACAGGTCATCAGGGTAATCAACTGGTACTGTATCGTCTGAATTCCACGATTAATCTCATCTTTCAGGCGGCGCTCAACAATCTTTTTCACCTGTTCCTCAGAATAATCCATGCCGATTTCTTCACTCTCTGCCAACACTTCTTTCGTAATTTTCTCTCTGGAAACCTGAACAAACGGTGCCAGATGAGATAAAGAGAAAGACTGTCCGCCGTACTGGTTGCTGGCAACCTGCGCCACAATCTGCGTCGTTACATTGCACGCCGTATAAAAACTGTGAGGCGTGTCAATCTTTGTCTCTGAAATACAGGTTCCGTTCTGAAGCATATCCTCCAAATCAATCAAATCGCAGTTGTGCTCTTTCTGCGCAAAATAGTCGGAATCATGGAAATGAATAATGCCCTGCTCATGCGCGCGCACAATATCAGCCGGAAGCAGGATTCGTTTTGTTAAATCCTTGCTGACCTCTCCTGCCATATAATCCCTCTGGGTAGAATTGATTGTCGGATTTTTATTGGAATTTTCCTGTTTTACTTCTTCGTTATTCTGGTTAATCAGTGAAAAAATGCTGTCGTCTGTCGTGTTCGCTTTACGGGCAAGTTCACGAGTATAGCGGTAACGGACATATTTCTGCGCTACCTCATAGCCGCGCATCTCCATAATTCCGCGCTCAACCATATCCTGAATATCCTCGACTGCCACCGCATGATTTGCATTCATAATCTGGGTTTCCATATTTTTTCCAATCGCGGCAATCTGATATTCATTTAATTTGTAAATCGGCTCAATCTCGTTGTTTGCCTTCCGAATTGCGTTCAAAATCTTGTTCACGTCAAAGGTTACTTCCTGACCGTTTCGTTTAATTACCTTTTGCACTCTTGCTGCTTCCATTTTTCCCTCCATCATATCCTCTGTTTTTCCATTGGAGCCTTTGTTTTCGCTCTGCTCCCTTTTTAAATCACTGCGTTTCCTTTTTACTCTATATTGTTTGATGTCAACTTTAAACCACTACATCTTGTGTTTTTCAAACGTATTATAGCACAACATATTCCATTTTGTACAGTAATAATTGTAATAAAAATGAAAAAAGTTGTGCTATTTTTTAAATAAAAACGTTTTCTATTTGATGAAATCTGAGAAAATTAAATTTCAGTCTGAAGCCCTGTTTTTTCTATTCTATCAAATTTCCGAAAGACATAGCGCACCATAATCAGGGAAACGATTGCTGCGAGGGTGTCTGAAATCGGAGCGGTATACATAATTCCGTCAATTCCCTGTCTGCCAAAATGCGTAAAAATGACCGGCATCGCCAGAACCAGCGGAAGGAAAAAGATAATCTGTCTGGTCAGCGACAGAAACGCGCCTTTGTTCGGCTCGCTGACCGCAGTACAGAACGTTGATGTAATCGGCTGAATTCCATTTAAGAAAGTCATAAATAAAAACGTGCGCAGGAATTTTTCACCGAAAATAAAATAATTTCCGTTTCCTTTTCCAAACAATCCGATAATATCTCCCGGAAACAGCTGGAAAATGCCAAATGCAATCAAAGAAACCACCGTCGTTGTCAACACAGCGATTTTATACGACTGCTTCACCCGTTTAAATTTACCGGCGCCGCGATTAAACGACGCAATCGGCTGCATTCCCTGAGATGTACCGATACAGAATGAAAAATAAATCTGATTGACCTTCATGACGATGCCTACGCATGCAAGCGGAATTTCCGCGCCATAAGAAGACAACGCTCCATAATAAGTCAGCGAACGGTTCATCACAATCTGGACAATCATAATCGCAAGCTGATTCAGACATTGCGCCATGCCAAGATGAAGGGTGCGGAAAACAATTCTCCGGTACGGCGTCAAATGCCTGATTTCAAGTTTTGCCGCCTTATAATGCTTCATATAATAAAATACAAGCCCAAAGGAGAAAATCTGTCCGATAACAGTAGCCGCTGCCGCTCCGGTCATGCCCCACCGCAGCACCATGACAAAAAGATAATCGAGCACTACATTGATCAGCGCGCCGCTCAAATTACAAATCATGGAAAAACGCGGGCTGCCGTCAGCGCGGACTAAATGCGCGCCGCCCGAAGACACAATAACAAACGGAAATCCGATGACAAGCACGCGGACATATTCCACAGCATAATTTAAGACGGAATCGGCCCCTCCGTCCGCCGGAGCGCCAAAGAAAATCAGCATCGGCTTTAAAAAGATAAAGGATATAAGGGCAATCACCAGACCAATGGAAAACATCATGGTCAGCGCATTGCCGACAAAGTACATTGCTTTGCGTTTGTTTCCGGCGCCCATGTTTAAATTAAACCCTGAAGCGCCACCGATACCGAATGCCAGAGAAGTGGCAATACACAGCGTCGTCATCGGGAACGCCACATTTGTCGCGGCATTTCCCACTGTTCCCACGACACGTCCGATAAAAAACTGGTCTACTATATTATAAAGAGAAATTACCAGCATGGAAATAATGCTGGGAACGGCAAATTTACGAAGCAGTCTTCCGACCGGTTCCGTCCCCAACGGATTATTTGCTGTATCCTGTTTCATAAGATTTTCCTCCATTCCTGTCGAATTTTCGCATAGCAATATTTATCATAGCACTTTTTTACAATCATTGGCTAGTCCCTTTTTCAGATTCTCCAAACTTTTTAAATCCCCGTCTTGTATATCGTTCCCCTGCTATGTTATAATTTATTCCGAAAAAATGATTACAAATGGATAATTAAGGAGTTTACGATGAGAGGACTTTACTCCAGTAAAACGGAAATACGCCTGAAAGTGTTCACCGAAATTGCAAAAATGGCTTTTGAGAGCGCTCCGCTTTCTAAAATAGAAGATTTGCCCTACGAAATTGTTCCGGGAGAAATCGGAAAGTACTACGATAATATCTTCCTGGAGCGGGCGATTGTCGGAGAACGTCTCCGCGCGGCTATGGGACTGCCGATTCGCAAGATGTCCGAACATGCGCCGCTTTCCGAAGGCATTGACGCGAGCGCGATTGATGAAAAATACTATGATCCCCCGTTGATTAACATTATCAAATTTGCCTGTCACGCATGTCCGCACAACCGCATCTTTATTACGGACGCCTGTCAGGGCTGTCTGGAGCACCCCTGCATTGAGGTCTGTCCGAAAGGTGCGATTCACATGGAACAGGGACGTTCAATCATTGACGAAGAAAAATGTATCAAATGCGGGAAGTGTCTTTCTGCCTGCCCTTACAATGCGATTGTAAAACAGGAACGCCCCTGCGCTAAAGCGTGCGGTATGCACGCGATTGGCAATGACGCGTATGGCAGGGCTGAGATTGACTATGATAAATGCGTTTCCTGCGGTATGTGCCTTGTCAGTTGTCCTTTCAGCGCAATCGTGGACAAGAGCCAGATTTATCAGACCGTACTCGCCTTAAAGAGCAGCACTCCTGTTTATGCGGCGATTGCGCCGTCGTTTATTCATCAGTTCGGCAGCCATGCGACGCCTGAGCTAGTCCGCGCGGCGCTCAAAAAAATCGGATTTGAGGATATGGTCGAGGTCGCTGTCGGTGCTGACCTGTGCGCAATTCAGGAAGCCATCGACTTTATTAAAAATGTACCGGAAAATCAAAAATGGCTGGGTACGTCCTGCTGTCCAGCATGGTCTGTCATGGCAAAGAAAACACTGCCGGAATATGCGGACTACATTTCCATGTCGCTGACACCAATGGTACTGACTGCGCGAATGATTAAAAAAGAACACCCGGACTGTAAGGTTGTCTTTATCGGCCCCTGCGCCGCAAAAAAACTTGAGGCAAGCCGCCGTTCTGTGCGGAGTGAAGTGGAATTTGTCCTGACATTCGAGGAAACGATGGGATTATTTAAGGCGAAGAACATTGATGTGGAATCCTTAGAACCCGACGCGCCGGTGCAGGATTCCAGTTCTCTGGGAAAAGGCTTTGCCAAAAGCGGCGGCGTTGCGCAGGCAGTGGTAAAAGTCATCAATAAAATCAAACCGGAGCTTGAAGTCAACACCGTAAACGCCGAAGGACTCGACGAATGTCGGAAGATGCTTATGATGGCAAAAGCCGGAAAATACGACGGTTATCTGTTGGAGGGAATGGCGTGTCCGGGCGGCTGTATCGGCGGCGCCGGCGTACTGAAAGATATCCGGAAGGCAAAAGTACATTTAGAGCATGATATGCAGCGTTCTGAATTGAAATCTCCTACGGAGACTGAATATTTCAGATATCTGCACCTGATTACTTCAGAGGAATAAAAACGACGATATCATCTTAGTTCTATGCGGACTGTGATTTACAATGAATATGACATTTTTTATGGGAGGAATTCATGAAACTCAATACAAAACAAATTATTGTAACTGTTTTACTAATTCTATTAAGTTTTCTGATTATCAGATTTTTAAATGTTCCAAATCTTCGGGTAATTGATTACGGTATTTCCGTTACTGACATTTTAATCAATTTAATTCTTATTATCGGAACGCTCTACTGTGGGATTTTGAGCGGGATTATTCTATCCGTCATCGCACCGATTATTTCTTTTGTCGTTTCCGGCGGCGGATTTATCGCTTCCGTTCCGGCAATTCTTCCATGTATTATGCTCGGAAACGTAATTCTCATTCTTTCCGCATGGTTTATCTCCGGAAAGAAAAACGAACTGAATTTGTTCCCGCTTGTTTTGGTCGGCGGAGCAGTCCTGAAATATCTGGTGATGCGGCTTCTCGTTTTCAGTTGGGTAATTCCGACATGGAAAAGTTCGCTCAGCGCCATACAACTCAATAGCGTGCGCAATATGTTTTATATCGCCCCGCTCTTTACCACGTTGTTCGGCGTATTTCTCGCCTGCGTAATCTGGCCTCCGCTGAAACTTTTATTGAAAAAATACAGATAAGGAAACCCGTTGCAGTTTCCTTTTTTAATTTTTCGGCTAATTTAATATTGAATATTAAATTAGCCGAACGGAGTGTGTGACGTTGTATATCAAGAAACATACAGATCCGCAAAAGCGAGATATCCGCGCTTTTTCCCTTCTTGATAGAATACCGGAAGTCCAGCGCGGTTCGGGTGGCGTAGTCTGCCTGTACGATAAACTCGTGACACTTTGTGGAAATGATAAAGTAATTCCTATTCGTTACCTTTAGCAAAATCTACCCTGACTGCGTGATTTGGAATTTTTTCTTATTTATTTTAATTTTGTCACATTTTTACTGGATTTTAATTTTAATTGTTTTACCATTATTTAAAATTGTTTTTCACTTTTTTATACAGATTCTTTAACTGTTTGGAATTCTGTCCTTATTGATTGCTCTACTAAACTTATATCGTTTTCAACAAATGAAGATTCCAAGATTTCTATTTTTTTCTATACATCACCTCATTTTTTCCACTTTCATATGTTATTGTTAATATACCATTAATGCATACTCAATGAACTTCTTTTTTATAACATTGATTTCCCTCAATTTTTACCTCGGCTTTACTTTCTTTACATCGCTCCATGAAGAATATACCTTTGTACGCACACCGTTTATATTGTATATCTTATATGTCCTGATTCGCACAAAATATATGTTTCCTTTTTTTAATTTAGTAATGTTTACTCGAGTCTTTGTTTTGGAAATGCTCTTTTTTTTGCCTCTTTTAAAATCAGATCTTAATGAATATTGAACTTGATACCCGCTGACTTTATTTTTTAATTTTTTCCACCTGATAGTAAATCCTTTTCTGTTTGCCCGAACTTTTCCTTTGATTTTTGTAGCACTCGGGCGAATTGCACCATATCGATAAACGCGGATTGCATATTTTGCTATTGATGAAGCCTCACTCCAGCCTGCACTGGTAATTTTTATATAATAAGTTCCTTTTTTCAATTTCCCTTTTAGGAAATGATATCTCAAATTTCCACTGATATCTGCTTTTGCAATTTCATTGTATGCCGCATCATATAGATATGCCGTCCAGTAAATTTCGCTGTTTTTTAAGTTTGGCGTTGTGACGGCCGCCACCCAGTTTCCTCTCGCATTTGTATTGAACCGAAAGAAATCTGATTCATATTCGTACCCCGTTCTTGCCGTTCCATAATAAGTCGTATTTAAATTAATTTTTGTAGCCGAAACAAAATCGTCATTAAATTCTTTCTCCCAATATTTTGACTGGGAATATTTTGCTTTGACTGTGTATTGATCCAAAGATGCCGGCTCATTCCAACCTGTGCTTTCGACTTTAATATAATATTTCCCCTTCGTTACTCCTATCTGTGGCAAATCCGTCCTTTTGATATTTCCATGGATTTCTGCACTCGCCAATTCCTTGTATTCTTTATCGTACAAAAATACATTCCAATATCCCTCACTATTTTTTTGAGATGGATTTGCAAAATTCACTGTCAATACACCGTCAGAAGGGATATTGACCACGTAATAATCTCTTTCATATTCGTACCCTTTTCTGGTTGTTCCGTAATAGGATTGATTTGCAACGACAGGCGTAGCTGAAACAAATTCCTCATTAAATTCTTTTTCCCAATACTCAGAAGCTGTGTAATTTACCGTTAAGGTGTAAGTATCTCTTGACGATGCTTCATTCCAGCCCGTACTTGCTATTTTTACATAATAAACGCCTGCCGGAACTCCTGTCGTAACCATATTTGTACTTGTCCTGCTTCCCTGTATTTGCATATAAGCAATTTCTTCATAATTTGAATTGTATAACCACACATCCCAATATCCTTCGCTATCTTTCTGAAGTGGATTTTTGAAATTCACTGTCACATATCCGTTTCCCGCAACAAGAAACCTATAATAATCTGTTTCATACTCATATCCTAACGCTGTGTTTCCCATAGTTCTCTGATTGACTCCAATTGTTTTAGCGCTGGAAAAATTATCCTCTGCATATACTGCTTCCCTTTGAAAAAGCAGCAAAGAAATTGCCACTGTGACTACTGTTAACCATAAACCTGTTAATAATTTTTTTGTCATGAACTCTGCCTCCATTATATAAATCCGTTTTATCAGAATTAATTCTATCTGTAATCTATCTAACTTTCGCACTCTTTGCTTTTGACCAGTCCGAATATTTTTTCTCTCCATTAATCAAAACATAAGTCCGAATACGTACATAGTATTTCTTTTTTGATTTCAGTCTTTTAATGGTTTTTGATGTTGTTTTTACCTTTTTTACGGTTATCTTCTTTGCCTTCTTAAATTTTTTGGAAGTAGAATACTGAATTTGGTAACCAGTGATTTCGTTTACTTTTTTCCAAGTAATCTTTAATGACCTTTTATTTTTTTTAATTTTTTTGATTTTAGAGGTCTTTATAGTGCCAGATATAGTACTTGATTCCTGATTAGATGGATTTACAAATCTATCTGTTGTAGGTCTTTCTTTTGTAACATTTACAGTGCTGTCCATTGTCAAGTTGTCCTTTGACTTATCCCCTGTTGAAGAAGTAATTAACGGAATTTCTGTTGTATACGTATCTCCACAATTTCTACACTGATGAGTTTCAACTCCCGGCTCCTTATCTGTTGCAGGCTTTGTAACAAAGGAAATGTAATCATGTCCCAAAGCCTCTACAATATCCTCTTTATATGTATCCTGACAATATTTACAGGTATATTCTGTATAACCATCTTCAGTACATGATGCTTTCACTATTTCTTTCTCATATACATGATGTAACATTGGGATTTCCTGCTGCTTTGCTATAACCGTTTCGCACACAGAACAATGACTTCCTTGTGTCAATCCGGCTTGCGTACAAGTAGGGCTCTTGTACTCATCTATTACAATTTGGTGACCTAATGCCTCGGTATAATTGTCTGTATAAGTATTTGCACATTTTGAACATCTATATGTCGTATATCCCTGTGCAGTACAGGTTGGTTTCGTAATAGTCTGCTCATATGTATGTCCTGATGCAGCAACGATTTCCGTATAACTATAATTGCAGTCTTTGCATGTGTACACTTTTTCTCCGTCTTTTGTACAGGTTACTTCTGTAGTTTCTACTTTGTAATCATGTTCTTTTTTATCAATCTTTTCTTCATAACTTCTTCCACACTCTATGCAGGTATAAGTTTCAATTCCTTCAGCAGTACAAGTGGCAGGCTTCGTTATCTGAGATGTATATTGATGTGCAATCATATCTTGATAGTCAGATACATAACTATGCTGACAAACCCTGCATGTATATGTCGTATATCCCTTTGATGTGCAAGTTGGCTCCGTCACTACATTTTCATAACTATGACCTTTTGCCTCTAAAATTTCAGAATAATGATAACTGCAATCATTACATTGATATTCCTTTACTCCACTTTTTGTACAGGTCGCTTCTGTAGTTGTAATGTTATAATTATGCTCCGTCCGTTCCATGTATTCTTCGTAAGTATCCCCACAAATGGAGCAGGTGTATTTTTTCATGCCTTCTTTTGTACATGTTGGCATTTTTTCAATCTGCTCTTGGTATTGATGCGAACAGACAATATTAATCTTTATATTTAGGCTATCTATAGCTATTTTGTTATATTGCCCATCATAAGTATCATTTTTCATTGCATTAATTTGTATTTCGGTCATACCACTTTTCTTTGAGGTGAATTTTAGAGTGAACAGTTTTCCAGTTGAGTATATCTCATTTGTCCCAGCCCATACGACCCTAAATGGATTTGTATATTTTGTTCCAATACTATCATCAAATGTTCCTTCATTGATTATATTTTCATTTTCAACACTTAACGGTTCCAGATATTCACTATCATATGATATCTCAAATCCAAATCCCATCATCCCTGTATTATTTTGAATACTAATCGGGACTTCAACAGTGGAAAGATACTGTGCCTCTATATTGTCAGAGTAAATAGTTACATTTGTCGCTGCATTAAGTCTGATAATCATTCCTGTCAAACAACAAATTATTAAAATAGGTAAAATCCAAATTCTACTTTTTTTCATAATGTTTGTACCTCTCTCTCTTTACTATGAAAATTATAATGACAATAATAAATCCAACCAGTATCATCATTACTATTTCTTTTAGTTTTAACCCTGTAAAAAAATTATTATTCTTGCTTTGACCAACAATATCATTTTTGTCTTCTTCCGCATCTGTCTCTTTTACGGTTTCAATTTGAACTTTATAAGCCTGCTTAATTATTTGAAAAACTTTATCTGTTCCTAAATCATTTAATATATTTATATCCCTATTCTGCTTTTCTTTATTGTTAAAAAATTTTTTAATAATTTTTTCCTTATCAGATTCTGATATTCTCTCTATATTCTTATCTTTTATAAAGTCATTTACAATTGAAACAACATTTTTCTTTTCAATCTCATTTTTTATAATCCCTATGTCATTTTCCCTTTTTGCAGTTTTAAAATATACATCCTCTTTTTTCGGAACAATATTTGTTGGTTGTTTTTCATTGATAACAAAATCTTCGCATTCTAAAATAACCTCTTCATAATTTTCATTAAATGTATCTGGTCTGCTATAAGAAATATCAAGCTTTATTTCCTGTTCTTTTTTTTCATTTATTGAAATCCCAATAATGAAAATTTTTCCATCATCTTTTATTTCTTTAGAATAATTCCAGAGAACATCAAAAAAATTATCCTTACGATGAATTTCATGATTATCTGAAAAAGTACCTTTTCCAGTGATTTCTCCTCGGGAGATGGAGTTTATTTCTACTCCATCTCCATAAGAAATACTCATTTTGAATCCCATTAATCCGGGATTATTTTTTATATCGACAACCATCAAATAAGAATCTGTATCTGTTTTTATAAACTCAGAAATTTCTACCTTAGGCATCTCAGATGCTCTTGTTATTACGACACTGCAATGGGTTATCAATAATACTGCTGTTATAAAAGATATTAATTTTTTCATCATAAACTTTCTTTTCCCACCAAGTATCTGGACACCATTGATGCATCTTTATTATCCACATTTCCGTCGCCATTTACGTCAGATGCCAACTGTGACTCATACGAAAGTTCTTCCTTTTGAATGAGCCAATTGCTGATTTTACTTACATCAATATTTCCAAGATGCCCGTCTCCATCCACATCACCTGTCATCACAATGGTCATTGTGTCTAAGACTTCATCACCAGACATCAGTTTTACCACAGTTCCAGTTCCAACAAGTTCATCACTCATGAGTTCCTGTCCACCTCCATTATATACTTTCATAACTTCCGGCTCATTGTTGAACTCTGTCAGCACTTCTTCTACTGTATTATGTCCCGGCTTTATCTCTCTCAGATATCCTTCTGAATCAATTCCTAACCCAGATTTTTCATTGAGTACAATGGATGTCTGATAATCTCCAACAACCTTAACAGTACATTGTGCACTTTCCCCGGTGCTATCCACAGTTATACTGATAACAGCCATTCCAACTGACTGTGCATAAATCACGCCATCCGAATCGACTTCAGCAACTTCAGGATTATTGCTCGACCATGTGATATCCGTATCTGAAAGATTTTCCGGTGAAACCGTTGCTGTCAATTTACTGTATTCTGTCCCTTCAATAATAGTAATCGAGTTTCTGTTTAATGAAACCGTTGCATATTCGTTTTCAGGTAGATACTTTGCTGTTATGTTCAGATTTTCCGTAACAGCTAAATAATCACTGCTGTCCCATCCGGTAAATACATATCCATCCTTTGGCGTAACTTCAGGTTCCTCCGCACTTGCTCCATATGTTACTGTCTGTTGACTTATAACACTACCCGAATCATCCAAAAATTTTACAAGATATTCTTTTGGATTATAATGCGCATATAAATTCATACTTTCTGTAATTGGTTCTGATGCATACTCAAACTCATCTGTCAGCTCTTCATTCAAAAATAATCCTACAAAGTTGTAACCCTCTGTTGTTTCAAATTCAGATATTTGTAATAATGTTGAATCTTTAATTAAAGTTTGATAGAAATCCCCTTCCTGTTCAGCAACATCATTATAAATTGTTACCACATGATATGGAGCTCCTGATGTTTCTGTATTAATTGCATATAATTCCACAATTTGCTCACTATCATTTCTTCCCATAGAACATGCATATGCTTTCAATGTACAGGACTTTGATAATGTTATCGGCTGTGTATATTCAATTGCAGAAGCCGATGTCTTTGGATTTGTTCCATCAATTGTATAATAAATAACTGCATTTTCCGTTTCAGAAGATAGCATAACTGTCTGATTGCTGTCATATTCACCTGTTGCAATATCTGCAGTTGGAATATCAGTCGTCTCGTTATATTCATACACTGGATAAATAGTCATGTCATTTGCAATTTCGTTTCCGGAAATATATTCCCCTGTAGACGCATTCTTCCATCCATAAAAGATAATATTGTCATCTTTATTTAGTTCTTCTTCATATTGATCCAACGGCAGTAAATCACCATATTCATATACTTCGGATTTAACTGAATAATCATCCACCAGTTCTTCAACATCTTGACTCTCTTCAAGTTTTTCTTCTATCTCATCCGGATGATCATCTGTCAGAACATTTAATACATATTTTTCATATTCATATTTTGCAGAAACAACCATGTCCGAAGTTACTTTATTTCCTGCTTCCACATATTCTTCTAATGTCTGAGCATTTTCTTCATTTCCATTCCCGATGACCCATGATACTGTCACTCCTTCTTCTGTTTCTGGGATATCAGGTATTTCAATGTCACTTCCGTATTCTTCTTTTTTAATTTCTACAATTCTGTTCTCCCAGTCTACATATACAACAGAATATTCATTTTCTTCATACATAGCTGTGACTGTCAGATTATCATGCACACCTACTGTCGACTGGCTCCAACCCACAAAATGATATCCTTCCTTTTTTGGAATTTGCGATTCATCAGGAAGAACTGCACTTTCTCCCTCAGCAACTGTCTGCGTACTAATAATCTGCTTTTCAATAGTACCATCCAAATCTACAGATTTTTCAATATCAAAAACTACACTATATTGTCTCTTAGGAGCCTCAATCGTTCCAATAACAACTGCATTGGTTTCACCCTCAAATGCTATCGCGACCGTAAAATCCCCTGTCTTTTCATTGCATTCCTCTCTCAGCTGAATGTTAGAAAGATCAATTTCACCACTCTGACTTACAATTGAGCTTCCCATATACTCTGCATTTGAATCTGACATTTCATCGTTTTTATAAATATATACTGTTGCCTTCTTTCCAGAATATTTTGGTGCTGAATCTATATGAATTCTTTCCTTATCAATATCCGACACCTTATTTTTATCCTCATGTGATACGACTGTTTTTGTCTTGTATGCATACCATTGAACTACATTGCTGATTGTTTTATCTGTAGTCTGATAGAGGCTTAGCTTTCCTTTATAAGGTTCTTCTATTTTCTGAGCTCCAGTGCTACTGTTCTGTGGTACAGTCGCCACCGAATCTGCTCTTAACCCAGTCTGTACTGTACTATTACTGTACGTATAAACTTTTCTTTTTATAGTCCAGTCTCTCTGGTATGCTGTAATTTTTCCAATCCAGAATTTTGAATCCGTACACTTATCTCTATAGTTTGCTGCTGTCCTATTTGTATTATATTCATACACATTTTTCTTGAGATTTGACAAGCTGCAATAATACTGATTTAATGCATTAGCTGGGGACAAACTGTGACAATGAAAAGTATCATATTTATTTCCACTATCAGCGGAGTGCCATCTTGAGCCAACCACATTATGGTCTATCTTCCCATTATTCCTGTTGCAGCACCAATGATAATAGATATAATCACAAGGGGTATCCTTAATCTCTGTCTTTTGAATACTATCCTCTGATGCCTTTACCCACTGTGATTCCGGTAAATAATACCGACTATAAATATACTTTCCTGCACCACTGTTTTTGTTATATTTACTGCCCATTGCCGTTCCAATTGTCGGCCAGCTTTTTACAAACTTCTGTGTCCCGCTCTCAACGACTCCAGACCATTTTGATGAAATAAGACTGAAGCCCGGCATAGTTGTACTTAACGATTCTTTTGTAATCGTTGTCGTTAAATCATATGTTACATAATTATCTTTATCTGTTCCTTTAATTACGTCACTTCTATCCAATATACTTTTATCTGTAGTGTATTTCCACTCATCCGCATTTGCATCCACTATTTGTTCTGTATCGGTCTCCACATCTGATATTGTTCCGGAAGATTTATAATTATTTACTACATAAACTTCAATTTTAGATGCCAATGCTTCTGATGTTGTTACCTCATATGGGACAAAAACATTAATATCTTTACTGGTCTCCACATTCTCCTGTGTATATAATACAAATGCGGCAGATTCCGTTTCAATCAGCATTCTTCCAGCCTCTGTCTTTAATGCAGCAACAACCCTTCCTCTGATAATTGGATTTTTTGAGCCTGATTTTAGGGCAGGTGCTGTTACCGTTACATCAATACTGTACCCGTCTGTTCCATCTGTGGATTTTCCAGTACTTGATGCTCTCTTGACGGACTTTATTTTTGTCACAACCTGATTGTCACTATCCCATTCATATCTCGCATAAATAGCATGATTGTTCGTATTATTTAGTGTATATTCCTCTTCGCTCCACCCGACAAACTTATAATTTTTGTGAACCGGCAGTTCCTGTGTATAATATTCAGACATTCTAATTACTGAATCATAAGGTTCCTTTGATTCTTTCAACACAGTGTTATCAATTCCGTCGATTACTTTTATTGTATACTTATTTGCTGTCCAAACTGCTGTATAATTCTCACTAGATAATATATTTTTTATATCTGTTGAAGCAGCAATCACTTTTCCTGTAGTTTGATTTTTCCATCCATTAAAAGTATATCCCTCTCGCTTTGGTGCCGCAGGAGTCTTTGTCGAGGAATGATATATTACTGTTTTTATTTCCGGTTCTGAGCCTACTATCCCACTGTCAAATGTAATTCTTAAATCGCTCATAACTGTAAACTTTACTGTTTTTTCGCTTGAGCTTCCTGAAGAATTGACAGCGGTTATGCTCACGGTATACTCACCCGGTTCAGTAATTGCATTTGTGGTATATGAAATATTAGTCAATCCCTTATTTGTTGCAGTTGGGTATACTAATGCCCCTGAACTGTTTTTTACAGAGATTTTATATGAATCTGCCGATGATGATTGTTTCCAACTAATAGTTGCCTTTCCACCTCTACCTATTTTACTTTCTTTTACACTAATGCCTGATACTGCTGAAGGAGGATTATTTTTTGTTGTGAAGCTAGATGGCGTAGAATCCGAAGATATCATCCAACTTTCATCAACTAATGCAACCATTTTATAGTAGTATGTAGTACCAGCTTTCAAACTGATTTTATAACCATTCTGCGTTTTCTTCTTTGTATCAAAAGAAAAATTTTCTATCTTTGTCTTTTTGGCATTATAATTCAACAGATAATACTTGTATCCACCTTTATTTTCGTGCTTCGTACTCTTTGTAATCTTCTTTATTTCACTTTGTGATGTTCCGTAAAATACTCCTACTTTTTCTACAGGTGCTTTTGGGCTCATCTTTAAGTTGAATGTAACGCTGTCCCTTGTAACATTAGATGTGGAGACTTGCTTGATTTTATAATAAACCTCTTCATTATAATAATGGTATTTAATCATTGATGAAAGAGGATTAATTGCCATATTTCGTCCAACCTGATCACAATCCGGAGTTGTTGCCTTACCTTTCATGACTCCAAAATGTAAATGCGGACCTGTTCCTACTCCTGTCTTACCAGATAACGCAATCTTTTCTCCGCTCTTCACTGACTGTTTTTTCGCCACACTATATTTTTTTAAGTGTTGATATAAAGTAGATAAATTCAACTCTTTGTGATAAATGACAACAAAGTTTCCTCTTGCTGAAGAGTATCCTACTTTTGTCACTACTCCTTTTGCGGCGGCATAAACTTGTGTCCCTTCTTTGACACCAATATCAATCCCTCTATGATTGGTTGAAGCTCCTGAAGTAGGTTGTGCTCTATACCCAAAAGATGATGTTATTTTTCCTATTGCTCTAGCACTTTTTGCAACTGGCCAACATAATTGATAATTAGATATCGCACCTTCTACTATTTTTATTGCATTTAAGTTGATGGAGCATAGCATTACTGTAAAAGATAAAATAAATGCTCCCGTTTTCTTAATTAGTTTCTTCTTCATATCTGCTCCTTTCCTACCAAGTATCTGGATACCATTGATGCATCCTTATTATCCACATTTCCGTCGCCATTTACGTCAGATGCCAACTGTGACTCATACGAAAGTTCTTCCTTTTGAATGAGCCAATTGCTGATTTTACTTACATCAACATTTCCAAGATGCCCGTCACCATCCACATCGCCTGTCATCACAATGGTCATTGTGTCTAAGACTTCATCACCAGACATCAGTTTTATCACAGTTCCGGTTCCAACAAGTTCATCATCCCTTAGTTCCTGCCCTGTCGAATCATATACTTTCAAGTTTTCCAAATCGTTATTGAATTCTGCAAGTATATTTGCCACCGTGTTATGTTCTGGTTTTACTTCTCTCAGATATCCTTCTGAATCAATTCCTAACCCAGATTTTTCATTGAGTACAATGGATGTCTGATAATTCCCAACTACTTTAACAGTACATTCTGCATTTTCTCCTGTGCTGACAACAGTTGCAGTAATGACTGTCGTACCTGCAGCTTTTCCTTCTACAACTCCGTTTACATCAACTGTAGCTATATCCGGATTCTCGCTATCCCAATCAATTTCAGTATTTGATAACTCTTCCGGAGAGATGGTTGCCGTCAATTTGCTATACTCCGTCCCTTCCATAATAGTTACCGTCGATTTATTTAACGCAACTGTTGCATATTCATTTTCCGGCACATACTGCGCAGTAAATGTTCCATCTTTCATCATACACAAATATTCATCAGAATCCCAACCGACGAAGACCTCTCCGTCCTTTTTTACTATTTCCGGCTCTTTTGCCGGTTCTCCAAAATCAACCGTCTGCCGTTCAATCTCTTTTCCATCTGAATCATTAAAAATTGCTGTGTATTGTTTTGGTGTATATTTTGCATACAAATTCAGAGATTCTGTAATCACTTCTGTATCTGTATCCAGTTCGTTTTCAAAGGTTTCATCGTAAAATATTCCGTCATATGTATATCCTGTTATATTTTCTAATCCAGACATATTGAACTTGGTTCCACTCTTAACCAATGCCTGATAGTAGTTTCCTTCCAATTCAGGTAAATTAGCATTGACTGATACTAAACAATACTCTGCCCCTGACGTATCTGTGTTGATTGCATATAATTCAGTACCTACTGAACTATTGTTCATTCCCATTGCCATCGCACAAAAACTCAATGTTGCAGACTTTTCTAAAACAATCGGTTCTGTATATTCCCTTGCTGTCAGAGAATTTTCAGGATTTGTTCCGTCTGTTGTATAATAAATAACTGCATCTGTTGTTTCACAAGTTAGTTCAATTGTTTGTTTTGTCTGATATTCTCCTGTTTCGACGCTTGCTATTGGCATTTCTGCACTGTTTGCAAATTCATAAACCGGATAATAGACTCCGCTCTCATCTACCTGTGTGTCTTCTAAGTATTCCCCTGTTTCCAGATTTCTCCAACCATAAAACAGATAATCCGGCGATTCTTCCAGTCCATTATCCGGAAGATCTACTCTATCTCCATCTGTTACCGTATCAGTCACGATATCTGAATCAACGAAATTATTCTTCGCTTCATCCTGACTTTCTCCTTGATTTTCCTCGTAATAATCAACACATGGTTCATTCACGTTTTCTTCCACAAATGACACATCATATGTTCTTTCTTCATATTGAGTCGTAATTACAGTGTTTTTTGTTACAATGTATTTCTCGGAACTACTTCCATCGTCCGCTGTTTCTTCTATTTTTTCCGCATCACTCATATCCCACGAAGTCACATATCCCTCTTTTTCTTGCGGTGTTGGTGGATTTATTTCCTCTCCATACTCCATTTCTTCGAGTTGGACATCCTGTTTTGCCCAATCTACATAAACCACTACAAACTTCTTGATTTTTATCAGTGGGCGGACTACTATATCTCCCGTCACATTTACAGTTGATTCACTCCATGTTGTAAATTCATACCCTTCAGGTATTCCCATTTCTTTTTCTGAATATGTAGGGGCAGTAACCGTGTCTCCTTCCGTTACATTTTTTATTTCCTGTAAAATATTACCGTTATAATCCATATAAGTAACTGTATAAACCGGCTTCGGTGCCTCAATCGTTCCAATCTCTATTGCCTCTGTATTTCCCTCTATTGATGCAAGTATTTTAAAATTACCAGTTTCGATACTTGTTGCTTCTCTCAGTTTTGCATTCGGAATTGATATTTCCCCATTGCTTCCAACTGTTGTCTTGCCGATAAATTCTGTTGTATAATCTGATGTTTGACCATATTTATGCACATATACTGTAGCTTCTTTTCCCGCAAACTGAGAACTTACCTTTCCAGAAATATCGACCAATTGCTTATTGTTTTCCAATATCGGTTCTTCTACTTTTCCATTTGTCTTATATCGATAATATGTTGTTGTCTTGCCTGATACAGTCTGAGTTGCTACCTCTTTATCTGCTGAAGCCGTTACAGGCGTTTCGCTCCATGCTGACCAATCAGACCATTTATAATAATTAAAAAGTTTTTTATACGTAGTATACTTTTGTGTTTTTATCGTTACAAGCCCATTTGTTTTTGATTTTAGTCCATTCCACCAATAAGTATCATTACAGACATCTGTTTTCTTCCACTTATATGCATTTGCAGAATCTGTATATGATTTTTTCGTACTGCTCTCAAACGCATGGAACTTTTTATATGTTGAACTCTTTTTCCATTCTATTGCACGGTTTATTGCTCCAACACTGGCGCCCCTGCACCAATGCCAGTAAATATATGATTTTACTGTATCTGAATTAATTGTCACTTTTGTTGTGTTTGTTTCAGATGCACTTTTCTTTGTATTATGATATTTTTTATATAATGAATTCCCTGTATCGAATCCACTTGGCCAACTTACACCATAATTAAGCGTAGATTGTCCCTGACTCACCCAAGAACCTCCGCTCTGCGTCCATCCGCTCATTGATGTTGAATATGAAGTTGTCGTAGATTTCGTTCTGTATCTGTACTGTTTAATCTGTGGTGTATCACTCTTTGTTTCAACTTCGCTGACACCATTAACACCCTTTTCGACCGGAATTGTTCCAGTATATTCTTTCCATGCACTCCATGCAGAACTGTTATCAATTTCCTGCGTTAGTGGTTGTGCCAATGTTGATACATTTTCATAATTATTTATTGTATATACAGAAACTTTATATCCCAAATCTTTAAAAGGTACAAATACCTTTATTGTCTTTTTTTCATCTAAAGAATCTTTCTCGGAAAGACTAAATGCAGATGATTCTGCTGTTGTATACATTAGTCCGTCCTTTGACTGAAGTGCAACTACAAGTCTTCCCTGCACTATCTCATTTTTTCCATTTTGTACAGTTACAGTTATATCATATCCATCCTTGTTTTGATTTCTTAATACAGAATCAATCTTTGAATAAACCTGATAATTTTCGTTGTACCACTTATAATTTGAAGTTACGATTGTATTCGTTTCTATTTTACTGAAATCTACATCCCAGCCAACAAATGTATATCCATCATGTATCAATTCACCTGTAGATGGTTCTGTCGCAGAATTTCCATATCTTACTTTCTGTACTTTCCCAATTTGTTTTCCGGTTAGACCATCTACAAATGTAACCGAATATTCATTTGCTTCATATACAGTATTTACTGTGATGTCAGCGGTAACTTTAGAAAAATCTCGATCCCATTTAATAAATGTATATCCCGTTTGTGTTGGATTTTTTGGCGCAACGGCAGCATGTCCATACGGTTTGTTCTGCACACTGATATTCTTTTTACTGATAGTATCGTAAAAAGTTATATTGACATTTTTATGTATTGTAAACGATTTGCTATTTCCTGCTTTTGTATCCGTGTATGAATTACTTGCATATAAATTAATTGTATATGTTCCTGTTTTTGAAGTACATGTTGCAGGTATTGTACAACTGGTACCGGTTATCTTTTCTTTGGAATATATTTGTGCATTACTACTATCGTATACTTTTATTTTATAATTGTTCGCATTTGCTACTTTATTCCACGTTACAGTCACCGTATCACCCAACCCAATATTTGAATAGGCAGAAGACATATTCAAAGTCGGTTTTGCCGGAGCATCTTTTCGTGTAGTAAATTTTCCATCAGCCTTATAAGTTTTTCCTGAAATTTTCACCCATATTCTATATGAATAAGTGGTTCCCGGTTTTAAATCCTTTCCCTTATACTTTGATATTGTTGCCTTAAATGATTTCTGTGTTACAGAAGTTCCACATGTTTTCACTTCATCCCTTGAGGATGTTCCCAAATCGTATCCCCATGAAGTAACTTTTGCTGATTTGTTAAGACTTGCACTAATGGTTGCTGTCGTGTTTGTGGTAGTTGGAGAATTTAAAGTCAATGCGTATGACTGACTATTTGATAAATGAATTGCATATACTTCTTTTATGGAATATGGTGCCTGCGAAGGTGCATAACTTTGTTCCATTTTTCTACTATTATGAGCATAAAAAAGAAGATTCCCATTCTTATCCTTTTTCCCTGAATATATAACCGCATGACCTGAGGCAATAGTTGTATTTTTTGAAACTGCAATCACTACATCTCCTTTTTTTAAATTGTTCTTAAAATATGAATCTTTTAATGAAGTCCATTTTGATGCAGAATCTTTTTCTCCATAATCCTGTAAAATAATGCCCAATTCCTTAGCAATTGCTACATTATATTTTGTGCCATTAGTTTTTTTCTTAGATACAGTCAAACCACCCTTTTTTAAACAATTATATACAAATTCGGCACATAACCATTTATCATTACAAGCGCCTATACCTTTTTTAGTATTCGGATGGCTTTTCTTATCGCTATTACAGTGTTCTTTTGCAAAATTAATTGCTTTATCCACATCATATGTAAACGTCTTGGCCTCTACCTTTCTTACCTTCATCTCTGGCATAACTGTACAGATTAATGCTATCGATAAAATAACAGACAAACATTTTTTAATGATTACTTTCATATTATATACTCCTCTCAAACCATTCAATTTACCACTTATCACGCTATTACCCTAAACCATGCTTTACAGTCTTAGCAAAAAAGTTATTATGCAAAAAGCTAAAATTTAAATTTGATAAGTATTAAGATATACCTTAGTTTTCATCTCGCACCAGATAAAGAAAATGATTTTTGTACCTTTTTCTCTCACATATCTTTTAAGTCTCACTGCACATTTCTATTTATCATAAAAAATGTGTTTTCTATTTTAATACATTTACTTGTTTTGAATTCTGCCCATCTAAAGATAAAACTCCCTTTCCATTTTTAGGATTTACCAGTATATTACCTACTAGTATATTTGCCTGAGTTCCACCAGTACTTCTTACCCAATAACGATAGTTCCCGTCTACTTTTTCGGGTGAATCAAAATCGGATGCAACAAAAAAGTATTTATAATGATTCTTCAAATATCTATTCACTCTCTTTTCCATTGCTTTCAATGTATATTTCTTTACTATTACATTGCATTTATATATCTTCCCTTTTTTAATAGCCTTGATAATAACCTTACCAACTTTTTTTCCTTTCACTAAACCAGATTTGCTGACTGTTGCTATTCTTTTATTAGTACTCTTGTACTTTATCCCATTGGATGTTCCTTTCAGTTTTAGTTTAAAACTCTGATTTACATATAGTTTCTTTTCTGTGCAATTAAGTTCATTTGCTTTTACATTTAATGAACTTACAGATAGGCAAATTATTAAACAAATTATGATTTTTGCAATTCTCATATTAAATCCTCCCAATTATCCTTCTAGTTTTTATTGGTCAAACCACTTCCTAACTAACTTCTTGTGTTTGCCATTATTTTTCACAATATAAGTTTTCATATTATACTTTTGACTATAATTTTTCATCGAACAATGTACAATCAAATAATTCCCTGCACATTCAAAACGAACTCCATTAATGCTTTTCTCCGCATTAAAAATCACTTTTTTATTCTTAAAGATTTCATTGTTTTTGATTGAATACCAACTATTATTGATTTTTACCTTATCCCAATTACCAGATAACTTTTTCACTTTAAATTTGGGCTTTTTAATTGTTTTTACCTTTCCGGATTTTATTAAATATACATACCATTTTCCTGTTCCTTCCATAGTTTTTCCAAATTCTTGACTTTTTACTATTTTGAACTTTTCGTAGTATATTTTATTTCCTTTTAAATAATAATCATATGTATAATCAATATTTTTTACTTGTTTTGTTTTTAAATCTATTTTAATAAGTGCACACATTGCATTTGCAGTACCACCATCAAATAACACTATTGCATAAAGATTTTTTCCTTTTACCTTTAATGATGAATATGATTTATGGTAATTATCACTCTTTTTTAACATTTCATTCTTTTTTGTCTTAATATTATATCTGAAAATATCCGGTTCTACGGCAAATATACTCCCTGGTGGAGTATAATAGATATACTTTCCCTTTTTGCAACTATTTGTCGTTTCTTTCACTTTTATAGTTTTTGCGTCTACTCTTACAGCAATACTAAAAACAGAAACAAATGATAAAGACACCATTAATAAGGACATGAATATTTTCTTCCACATATTAAATTACCTCGTATCATTAATTAATCAAATCCACTCACTCTAATCATCCCA
>CANRMF010000012.1 GCA_947631665.1 uncultured Lachnospiraceae bacterium
TCCTGCATTGGATACGGCAGATGCCAGTTGCGCATCTGCAATCCATGCCATTCCACCCTGAAAAACAGGATATCTGATATTTAACATTTCACATAACGGGCTCACCAGCATCTTTGTATCCTCCTCATTCCTATTTGTTCTCTTCAATATACTTTACAAGTTTTTCGATTGTATTCAATTCCTGTGAAAGCTCAATCTTGCAGTCTAATTCTTCTTCAATCTGCATTACAAGCTCCATGATATCAAGGGAATCCAATCCAATCTCACTAAATGTTTCCGTAGCAGAAATCTCTGCTTCGTCCTTGTCAAGATACTCTGCAATAATTCTGATAATTGTTTCCTGCATTTTTTTCTCTCCTTTTCAAATAAATTGCTATATTTTTCCTTATAACATTGCTATAATAATACTGGGGGTTACCCCCAAGTCAATTGATTTTTATTACTGTACATTGTCTTCAATGTATATTCAAAGAGGTATTTTCATGCAGGAAGAACGAAAAAATCAGGAATATAATTTAAGCGTCAGCCAGTTTGCGCGGCTCTGCAATACGACAAGAGACACCTTGCGCCATTATTATGAAATCGGTCTGCTGACGCCGAAAATTGATGAAAAGAACGGCTATCACTATTACTCCTCCTCCCAAATCAGTTCTTTTTATTTTATCAGCGTATTCCGGCAGGCAGGCTGTTCTTTAAAGGAAATCAATGAGCTGATTCATGATTATTCCAAAGAAAACCTGCTGACAACCGCAGGGAATAAAATATCTGAAATGGAATGTGAGGTAAAAAAACTTCAGCAGCGGATTCATTCCTTAAATACCGGTCTCTGGCTTTTAAACGACTATGAGCTCCACCGCAACGACGCTCCGTTTCTGCGCGATACCAACGGAATGACGCTGTTTAAAACGCCGGTTCTCGAAAAGGAACGCGCCACCAGCACCGGCGCAATTGCCTTTGATATCAAGCATCATCTGACGCGGAACAATCCGTCTGAGGACATTTCCGCTTTCCCGATTGGCGTATCCATCAATCGGGACGACCTGCTCGCAGGACATTATGTATACAGCAATATTATCAGCATTTCACAAAACGAGCCGGACAATCAGGATACAGTTGCCCTGCCTTCCGAAAAAATGCTCTGCTGCTATCACGACCACACCAAAAAAGATATTACCGACACCTATTTAAAGCTGGTCGATCATGCCAGAAAAAACAGGCTGACGCTATGTTCTGATTTGAACATCATCAGCCTGATTAACCTGTATAATTTAGAAGAAAAACATGCCTATTTTAAGTATCTGTTTATCTGTGTGGAATAGCGGCGGGCGGTTGATGCCGCGCCGTTTTCTCTGCGTCATTGATTGCCGTTAATGGCAATCCAAAAAAAAGCAAAAGTTTCAGTATACTTTTCTTAAATACAATTTTCTGTTATGATAATTCATAACAGTTTGATTTTGATATTGAAACTTTCGGAAGTTTCACATCATACATCGTTTTCATACAATGTAACACCACAAAAGGAGTTTTTCATGAAAGGAATTATTTTAGCCGGCGGTTCCGGCACCAGACTTTATCCACTTACAACCGTAACATCAAAACAATTGCTGCCAATTTATGATAAGCCGATGATTTATTATCCGATGTCTGTTTTGATGAGTGCGAAAATCCGCGATATTTTAATTATTTCGACACCGCAGGATACACCCCGTTTTCAAGATTTATTAGGAGACGGAAATCAATTTGGCGTCCATTTATCCTATGCAGTCCAGCCAAGTCCTGACGGGCTTGCGCAGGCCTTTCTGATTGGAGAAGACTTTATCGGCGATGATGCCGTCTGCATGATTTTGGGAGATAATATCTTTGCCGGACATGGATTAAAAAAACATTTAAAAACTGCTGTCGAAAATGCCGAGACGAATAAAACTGCCACAATATTCGGATATTATGTTGATGATCCTGAACGTTTTGGCATTGTTGAATTTAACTCTGAAAAAAAGGCAATTTCCATTGAAGAAAAACCAAAACAGCCAAAAAGCAATTATTGTGTCACCGGTTTGTATTTTTATGATCATGATGTTGTGGAGTATGCAAAACGTCTGAAACCCAGCGCGCGGGGCGAACTGGAAATTACCGATTTAAACCGTATGTATCTGCAAAAAGGGCGTTTAAATGTCGAACTTCTCGGACAGGGATTCACATGGATGGATACCGGAACGCATGAGAGTCTGTTTGACGCCGCCAATTTTGTCAAAACGGTTGAATACCATCAGCATAGAAAAATTGGCTGTCTGGAAGAAATCGCATATTTGAATCAATGGATTTCCAGAGAGGATGTGTTGAAGGTTTACGAATTGCTGAAGAAAAACCAGTACGGACAATATCTCAAAGACGTGTTGGACGGAAAATACAGAGAGGATTTTAAATAGGAGTATATAGTTATGAAAATACTGGTCACCGGAGTTGCCGGGCAATTAGGTCATGATGTGATGAATGAAATCAATCGACGAAAATATGAAGGCATCGGAAGCGATCTTGCTCAAAAATATCAAGGGGTTGACGATGGTTCCGCTGTTACTACAATGCCTTATATCCCGATGGATATCACAGATAGACAAACAGTTGAACAGATAATATCTTCTGTTAATCCCGACATTGTAATACATTGTGCTGCTTGGACTGCCGTTGATTTGGCCGAAGATGTGGATAATCAGAAAACTGTATTTGCTGTCAACACCCGCGGGACAGCCAACATAGCCAAAGCCTGCAAAAAGATTAACAGCAAAATGATTTACATTAGCACAGACTATGTTTTTGACGGACAGGGTACAATTCCATGGCAGCCCGACTGCAAGACATTTTCACCTGTAAATGTTTATGGGAAATCTAAGCTTGACGGTGAAAATGAAGTAGCCAGCAGACTTGATAATTATTTTATAGTACGCATTGCATGGGTATTTGGAACTAGCGGAAACAATTTTATTAAAACAATGCTTTCCTTAGGGAAAAAATATGATAAACTATCTGTTGTAAACGATCAGATTGGTACGCCAACCTATACTTATGATTTAGCTCGTCTTTTAATTGATATGGCTGAAACAGAAAAGTATGGTTTCTACCATGTAACAAACGAAGGAGGATATCTCAGCTGGTATGATTTTGCTAAGGAGATTTTCCGACAGGCTACGGCACTCGGTTATGAAAAATATTCTGAAGAAAATCTCTTGGTAGTACCCGTTACTACTGCTGAATACGGATTATCGAAAGCTACACGACCATTGAACAGCCGGCTTGATAAAAGCAAACTGGTGGAAAACGGATTTTTGCCGCTTCCTACATGGCAGGATGCATTAAAGAGATATCTAAGTCAAATATTATTATAGGAGGAATAAAATGGGACAAATTAAAGTAGAAAAAAAGGCAGGCGGAATTGACGGCCTCTGTGTAATTGAACCACTTGTTCACAATGATGCCAGAGGCTATTTTATGGAAACCTATAATCAAAGAGATATGGAGCAAGCAGGATTGACTATGCAGTTTGTACAGGACAATCAATCTTGTTCCTGCAAAGGTGTTCTGCGCGGTCTGCACTTTCAGAAAAAATTTCCACAAGGAAAACTTATAAGAGTTATAAAAGGATCTGTCTATGATGTTTCTGTAGATGTACGAACCGGAAGCAAAACATTTGGCAAATGGTTTGGTATCAATTTGACAGAAGAAAACAAAAAACAATTGTATATCCCGGAGGGATTTGCTCATGGATTTCTTGTACTTTCCGATGTGGCTGAATTCTGTTACAAATGTACAGATTTCTATTGTCCGGGAGATGAGGGCGGTATCGCATGGAACGATCCCGAAATTGGTATTGCATGGCCTCAATTAACCGGAAAATATCCGGGTTCTGCCTGTGCAGAAAATTATCAGTTAACAGACGGTACGCCGCTCATATTAAGCGAAAAGGATCAAAATTGGAAACAACTGAAATACACATTTTAATCTTTTCCTAAAGACACTACCAGATTGTCATTGATTATATCAAAATATTTTTTTATGCATATCCGCGTGATTGCTGACTCCCATATTCTTTGTAATATCAGATAGCTCTTTGGAATGCATAAAGAATAAATGAAACTCTTACAGTCTAGTAGTGTCTCATCTCTCACAATAACGACAAACCTATCAATAACTCCCTTATTTCACTCTGTCATTATGATTTTTTAACACTGCCTCTAGATTCTTCTTCTCACATCTTCTTACATTTTTAAAATACTTAATTCAATTCCACGTTCTGAACAAAATTCTTGAATTTCCGCATCGTTGTGTTCTTCGTTATATCTAACAGGCAATCTGCCGGCTAAAAAAATTAAAGATTTCACTGGCGAAAAAAGAAAAGGAAATCTGCTCATCTTTCTTTTATTCTCCAGACCAAGTCTATGAATCGTAACATCATGAAAAAAGACAATCTCAAAAATGGAATAACCTTTTTTCTCTATATTTTTCTCTTTCACCACCAGTATGACCTTCCCACCATTCTCTTTTAATATGCTAAAAGTATGTCGCAACAGTTCATATATCCCCACAAGGGTACAGTTCGGAGAATTGATACAGACAAAACTATCTGTATTCACAATATTCGTTGCAGCTGTTGGGGATACATCTCCAATCACAAGACAATCAATGTTTCGTATGCTACCATATGTACCGAACAGCACTTTCTGTCTATTCATTTTCCTAAATGTCAATTCGTTTATAACGGCAGCTACAGCCAATAAAACTGCTGGTATATAGAACCCTAATATCCAAAAGCTCACTAACAATACAATGAATACACACAATGCAATATATTTCTTCTTATGGGACAATAGTTGTTTTATAACCCTGGACATGACATCGACTCCAAATACATTTTATAATCAATATTCAACGAGGATATCTCCTTTATTTCATTTTTGGATAATTTATAATCAAAAATAGAAGCATATTCTCGAACTCTTATAGGCTTTGTAGATGTAAATATTGGTGTAACGCCAGTATCTATATGCCATCGCAAAATTATCTGCCCTACACTCTTGCCATATTTCTCAGAAATTCTCTTTAATATCTCATTATCTCGCAACCTTTCATCCATCTTGCAAAGAGGAGAGTAAGCTTGTACATCTATCCCATGCTGATGGCAAAATGAAATTTCCTTTTCACAAGTTCTTAGCGGATTTCTTTCTATCTGAATGATATCTGGAATAGAATCAGCCCCTAAATAACCTTTCAAATGTCTCATCCGAACATTGCAGATACCAATTTTATGGGAAAGCTTTTCCTCGCGTATTTTGACAAAGCTTTCCCATGTTCTGTCAAAATACTCTGGTATTGGCCAATGAATCAGCAGGGAATCAAAGTACTCTAAATCCATCTGCTTTAGTGCAAATGTAACATATTTTCTGATATCTCCATCTGATTCCTGCATTTGTAATGGATCAATCTTAGTCTGTATAAAGAGAGTCTCCCTATCCAATTCCATTTCGCAAGACAATTCTCTGATGATTTTTCCTAGAACACTCTCTGTGCCGTAGCTTGGAGCAGTATCAAAAGAATAAATTTTATTCTCCATCACAGACCTAACCACCCTTTTGAGCGAACTATAGTCTTTACTAGATGATGCTCCAGTTCCAAAAATTAGTTTTCCCATCCCCATATTTTCTCCTTCCATAAACAACGCTCTATATTCATAAATTACTTCAGTAAGATATTGTATAAGTATTATGAAAATATGCAAGCAATACGTATAAATACGCCTGTCAATAAAATGTAATAACATATTTATAATACAGATTATAAATTTTCATTTCATTACTAAATTTAATCAACCTTTTTTGCGCAAGAGCAATTCTCTTTTAATCCATGCGACCATACCGTCACAGTTTTTATAAAACCACTGTTCAAACCATGCGCCGACAGTTTTTCTGCGTATATAATCTATACAAAAACATATTACAAAAACACCAATAACTTTGATAACAATATGTATATACGGAAAATATACATATTTGGCATTTGGTGAAATACTTCTCCATAAAAACAACCTGACATAATCATTATCATGTATCAAGTAAATGCCTAAAACTGATGCCGAAACTTCATTAATCAGTTTTGAGGTAAATGTGATATTCGCAAAATACAAAAAAATGAAAACAGAGCAGGTAATATTGATAATATTATTTTCAAGTGAAAATTTAGAAATAAGATTAATAAAAAAATTATTATTTGTGATGAAACTACCCAAACATAAAGTTGGAACTGATAACAGGGTGATCAGCGCCGCACTAAGTCCAACTACCAGATTCCATCTGTTTTTATAAGTTAACATTTCCTGTAAATGTAATCTAATATATCCTCCCAATATATACATAACTAAAAAGAAATCTATTTGATTAAAATTATATGCACTGGTTACTGTTCCCATCAACGACCAACTTACCAATAATACAATAACAAAAGCTGTATACTTTTTTCTACTCATTGCTTTTAATCCAACATTAATAAAGGGACTAAGTATATACAGCAAAATATAGTAAACAACAAACCAATTTCCCCAGAAAAAAGGAAAGAAAACTTCAATAAGCTTTTTCACCCCCCCCGATTTTAAAAGAGGCGTCGGGGAAATAACATTCATAATACCGTATATAATAATGGAATAAAATAACATTTCCATCATCAACGGTACTATTTTTCGATAATGTTTTTTAGTAGTTGCTTCCACTAAAAAATATCCTGAAATCAAGATAAATATAGAATTAGAAATTCTTCCGAACATACCTATCATTCGTATGAATATTCTTCCTGTAGATAAACTGTCTACAGACAACGGCAAAAAACCACCATGAACAGAATAGTGGTGCACAATAATTAGTAGGATACATATAACACGCAACAGTTCTAAACTGGAATTTCTAATCTTTTTTGTATCTGACATTTTTACTCTCTCTTTCACTTAATTAATAATTTTTTCCTATATATCGGGAAATAATAATCAAATTGAACCATTCCCATTCTGTTTCTTTTTGCTACGGATACTACTCATTTCTCTTAAAGCCTGTAATACTTTATTTCTCTGGGAAAATACTACAATGATTAAAACGCCTGTAAACATATATCTTAAATAAGTATGCGAATATGTTGGAATATATAACATTCCAACTGCCAAAAATGCTCCTGTGATTAGCAGTAATATACCTCTCTTAATAGGTCGGATGCCATCTAGATATGTTTTACATACTTTCCGCATAAAGTAATAATGCATTCCGGAATTTACCATATAACAAATTAGTGTCGTATATCCAGCTGCCTGATATCCAAATATACTAATAAATATATAATTTAATAGAACATTTGTTACTGCACTGACAATAGTTCCTATAGTTGTCCAAGATCTTTTTTCAAAATAAAATTCAAAAGGAGCAAAGCATAAATACATATAATTAAAGTAAACACTCATGGCAACCGGTGGTATCACATATATCGCATCTCTATACGTCGCAGGAGCAAAAAGGAAGATTATTTCCGGTGCCACTGCAATCAAAACGAGGTTTGCCATAGCAATTAATATCAAAGAAAAATTAACAACTCTTGATATATTTTTATAGTCCTTTTCATGAATTTTCTGATAAAGCCACGGACTCATTGTCGTATTCAGTGAATTATTTACCATTACCATAATCTGTGAGACAGAATATGCCAAATTGTAAATCCCAGCCTTGGACGCTCCCTCCATTTTTTGTATCATAATGCGGTCAGCTCCCGCTAAAATCGTTCCCGACAAATAATGAGGTATTAAAGGGAGATTAAAGATAATGACATATTTCCAGTATTTTGCCGAAAAAAATTTTTTCCCCCGTAACATCTGAACAAAAAAGAAACCAGAATATGCAATCACCTCAACCAGCGCCAGTCCTAAAATTCGAGCAGTGACTTTATCCTGTGAATTGACTACAAATAAAATACCAAGAACTGGTTTGAAAAAAGAAACAGCAAGGGTAACGATTACTAACCCTCGGTATCGAAATTTATTTCGTTGAGCTGTAGACCAAAAATTAAACGCTGTTGATGACCATATCATCAAAAACATTGCCAACATCTGAACAGTAGTAAGTGAAAAAAGAGAATTCCAAAAATTATGGAATAGCAGATATATTACAGTCCATACAAAGCACAGCACCAGATTCAGTCCTTGAACAGATGAAATAAAAACTTTTTCATCTTTCTTAAATTTAACAACTCCCATGGTATATACACCAGAGCAAAGTTGCAATGTGACAATAATCTGTACCACAGACAACCATGAATTAAACACACCAAACTGGCCATATTCTGAAGTGTTCATTAATCTTGTAAATATAGGAGTTGTAATTGTGGAAATCCCTCTTTGGAGAACAGAACAGACAAAAAACCAAATAGTAGCCTTTATCTGAACTGATAAGTTGCTATACTTGTCTATAAGTTTCCGTATCATATCTTCGTTAGACCTTTCTCAATCAATCCGGAGTCGTTTGGAGCCGTTTTTCCATCTCATATACTATTTTTTTAATAATCCTTTAATTTTTGCCACTCCTTTATCTCCGGCAACAGATTGAATCATATCTTTTGCCATTTCTTTTGCTTTTCCTTTTAAATTAGCTACAATATGGTTCATAGCATATATCGCATTCGACTCATCATTACTATCGGTAAACGCTTCAAAAATCATTGGTTTTTCAGTTATTTCCGGAACTACAAATCGTTTCACTGCCTTCAAAAATTCCTCTTTTGTAGAAGCAGTCAAATATTCGAATCCTAAATCCTCTGCGTAATGTCTTAACAACGCAGAAGATTTATTTCCAAAATGTCCTGCAGCAGCCATATATTCATCTGCTGCTTCACCAAATCCATAAGCCGGGTGCGAATATATTCTAAATTCTGCCCCTTTGCCGTTATTAACCACCAGCAACCTGAAATTACTACAAATGTGATGATTTCCTAAGGAATTCATGTCATAAAAGAACGTCAAATCTCCCACTGCTCCAAAATGTAACCTGTGAGGATTCGCCAGCGATTCTCCAATCATTGCCGATACCTGCCCATCAATTCCCATCGTTCCATCATTGGAATAACATTCAATAGTTTTAGAAATAGGGAAAAAATTCCATGCACGTGCCGTATTAGAACCAGCCAGATGGAAAACTGCTCCCTCTGGTAATATCTTACTTAATTGTTTTGCAATCCACACATTAGAAAACGGGATTTCAGGCATTTTTTGCAATATATTGTTATATTCTCTCTGCCAATTTTTAGCATAATCACATTCAACATACTCTTTTTTTTGCTCTGCATAATACTGAAAGAACTGTTCTTCCTTCATATCAAAAACATGGCTTAAATTTTTTTCCACATCACGAATCATCCCATCAGGATTCACTCTCCATAGAGAAGCTGCTTTCATTCCAGAATTATACCTTGATATGGATCCAATATATATAACCAAATCTGCCTTTTCCGTTTCTTCAATATATCCTGCCATGTTACTTAACAATGCGGGATTGTATCCATATTCACCTTTATAATTGCTGGCATGATTCATAACTACGACTGCATTATATTTTTTGCAAAAATCGTCCACAGCTGTACTTAATTCTTCTGTCCACTTTGTATGCACTCCAACTAAAATAGCAATATGGCGATATCCGTCTAATGAAGGCATCTCCTTCAACTCGCGAATATATCGGATTGGTCGGATCGCAGGAAGGGTTTTGCACGAAAAATCTTGATTATATGTGGTGACCAAGTTAATATGAACCGGTCCTCCTCCGTTCTTCCTTAACGCTATAAGCGCTTTGTTAACTTTTACAGAACATGCCCACTCATCTTCACTAGAATGAACACAATCCACAACCACACTCTCCATCGCAATATCATTTAGCCGAGTGCTCCTATCAATCGTTTGACCATAATATTGCCCTACATTCCCAAGATACGATGTTGCAGTAATCGCCAGTATTGGTAATTTTCTATAATATGCTTCTGTAAGTCCGGGAATATAATTTCTTGAAGCAGTAGAAGCTGTGCATGATAATGCAACGGGTTCTCCACTTTCAGCTGCCAGACCTACGGCAATATATGCGGCGGATCTTTCGTCAACGGAACTATATATCTCAAAAAAAGGATCGCTTTGCAAACTACCAACCAAACATATATTTGTAGCTCCCGGGCTGGCAACTATTTTGCGAATTCCATGCGATTTCATCAATGAAATAAGAATTTGCGTATGTTTTTCTACAGTATAATTTTTATTTGCTAGATTTGTTGTTTTTGAATTCTTCATCAATAGTCTCCTTATATCAAGTTCTTACATCGTTCAAAATATTTTAGTAATTCAATATATTTTTTACATCATATAACTACATATTTTTTGTAATCTAGCATATTTTTAATTGATATGCAAGATTGAAACACTAATAACCAGCATCATAATATCTATCAAGTCTAAACAACAAGTAGTTTTTTCAACTTCATTTATAATTAGAGTCAGCCCGACTCACAGATTAAATATTTTTAAAATAATTTTCTGTATCACTCTGATTCTTTCTGATAATATCCATTTCTGTCGTATGATTCTCTATTAAACCAATTTTCTCTGGTTTTGAATAATCTTCTTTACAAAAAATCTTCAAAAGATTACTGATTCTATCACTGGATCCCAATTTTGGATTAACCTCAACATAAAAATTTTTTTCAAATAAAATTGAAAATGCGCAACCATGAAAAGAATCCGTAAATACATACTCTGCATTATATATCCAGCCTAAATATTGCTGAGGTGAGGCATACCATATCTGTTTTATTCCTTTTTGAATTGTTCTTACAAGTGCAGGTGATAGAAAAATTAATTTTAATTTTTTATTTCCGATACATTTTCTGGCATATTCCACTAAATCATTGGACCGATTCATGGAAAAAATCAATACATATTTCTCTTTAATCTTTGGGAGTTCCAGAATTTCTTCCCATTCCTTTTTTTCTAGTAAGAAAACAGGATCCATGTGACAAGCAACATGATTTATCCCTACCCGTTGTAATCGCTCTATCAACAATTCTTCCCGGACTGAAATTTTATGAAAGTGCATTAATTCTTCGATACATTGCTTATTTTCTTCTAAGGAATACCCGCCAAGACTTGCAGAATAAGCTATTCTTTTTTTTGATGGAATTCCTTTTAAATAATAATTGAAATCATCATTCGTCAATGTGCAGTTAAATACCTGATCGCTACCGGTAATAAAATAATCATATTTATTAAAAATTTCCTGCCATGTGTCATTGAAGACCGGCTTAGAACTCATCACATCAAGAAACTTTGAGAATTTTTTTCTAAGTTTTTTATAATAGACAATTTCGACCAACCGCTTCAGTTTTGCCTTTAAGCCAAACTGCTCATACTGATTTAAATCACTGAGATTAACCTGATTTGAATGATATATGGTTTCAATTGCAGGATTTCGATAGTCAATAATCTCTGTGGAGTATCCCTTCGAATTGAGGAAGTTGCATAATGCATATGATTGCAATACTGCACCATAATTTAATGCTCTATGAAATGTTACAATTCCCATTTTCATGTTTAATTTACTCCCATTCGTAATTTTTTTAAAACAATTCTACACTTACAAAAAAATGAAGCAACAAGGAAATTTTTATTTTTAATCTGCTTCATAACCAATCGCATATTTGTATCCATGTTTTTTAGCATATTTTTATCAAGATACTTCCACTTATCTCTATATCCCTGTTTCTGACTCAATTGTTTCATTCTTTTTGCTCTTTGAAAAATTGTATCGTGATTGTCTACATTATAAAAGTCTGCAACTACGCACCACCAATATCTATAAATATGACTATATGCATTTGCTACTTTAATCTCATTGTCATTCAACAAATCTCCCAACAATTCTTCTATCAACAAATTTGCGGTCACGCCTATTTCACCGCACTCTTTATTGTAACTGCTTCCCTGACTTTTGGGATTATCATAATAGCAATATACTCTACTGGTATCAAATAATACTTTAGTACTTTTTTTGAGGCATGAAATATTAAACCATACATCTTCACATATTTTTACATCACTATTAAAAAGCAAATTGTTTTTTAATAAAAAATCTTTACTATATGCTTTCGCCCATGGAAAAACAAGACTTGCGGACTTCAATTCAGGATCTGTAACATAAAGTAAATTGGAAATCAAATACTTCCTATCTTTCACACCATATTCTCGAATTTCTATTGATTGTCCACTGTCATTAATATTTTCGTCACGTCTCGTTACTCTTTCCCATTGAAATAAAATCATATCCGGATTTTTATTTATACTCAAGGCAACTCTTTCTAAATAATTAGAAGAAACGTAATCGTCCTGATCCACAAAGAGTATGTATTTCCCTTCTGCCCTTTGAACGCCAAAATTACGAGCAGCACTGCACCCTGCATTTTTCAAATGAAAAACTTTTATATGATTATCTTTAGAAGCCAAAGTATCGCACAATTCAGATGTCCCATCTGTCGAGCCATCGTCTATAAGAAGCAATTCGTAATCATTATAGTTATTCATTTGGAGACTCTCTACACACTTTTCCAAATACTTTTTCCCATTGTAAACAGGGATTACCACCGTAATATCCATACCAAACTCCTCAATTATTTTTCTTTTTCATTTTTATAAATTTTGACTTCATATTATAATAAATTACTGCAATATAATTATGCTGTAATATCTTATACTCTATTCTTTTTAAATACGATAAGTTATGTTCATCTACTTTTCTCATAAGTGTTTTTGTATGCTCATGATGTATAACATAATCCATCATTTTTTTTCGTTCCGTTTTTGACTTCTCATTTATTACAATTTGTAAACAAAGATTTGTAATAAATTTAAAATGGAGTTCTGTTACTGAGGACTCCAGAGAAAATAATTTTTCTTCTTTAATATAATCAATCTTTCTATGATATAACTTGCTGTTATCTGCTAAATACTTTTCTACCGAAAGATGGTGCATAACACTATTTCTATTTTCTTCTTTTACCAGAAAAATCTCTGAGATATAATCAACTGTTTTACAAAACTTCCAATAATCCAAGGAAAAAATAAAATCTTCACCGATACTTATATCCGTTGGGAAAAAAATACGATTTTCTTTTACAAGCTGTGCTTTATAAATTCTAGACCAACAAGGATTCATATCTGTTGAATTCAGGAATCTTTCCGTAACATTTTTCTTCAAATTTTTTTCAAAATTATATTTTATCGGAACTAATGTCCCGTCATCAAATATTTTATTAAAATTAAAAATATAAAAATCCGCCACTGAGTTCTTCACTACATTTGTCAAAAGATGATTCCAATTTTTCAAAAAATAATCATCTACATCCAAAAACAGCAAATACTTTCCTTTGCTATAATTTATCCCAATATTTCTCGCATTGGAAACTCCTTTAACTTCTGTTGATATATACTTTACTTCCGGATATATTTCCACTAACCTTGCGCATATTGACTTTGTAGAATCTGTACTCGCATTATCTACGATAATACATTCAAAATTTTCTTCCTTCAAATTAATATCTACAACAGAAAGAACACATCTTTGTATATATTTCTCTCCATTATACACTGGAATAATTATGCTAAAGAATATTTCACTGTTTTGTCTCATTTTGTACTACATCTTTCTTTCATTTAAAGTATCATTTTTCTTTTTTAAGCAATAATACTTCTTACTTCTTTTTACAAGAAAAGTAAAAATTTTTTTTGGACTGATTTGATCTTTTTTCTCATGAAATAAATTCCAAAAATATTTTCCCCAATGTGACTTACTGTATTTCTTTACAACTTCTATTGTACTTTCTTCTATCTTATCTGTAATTTTATTTGGAATAATCATCCACTGCTCGGCATCTTCTTCGACATTTATCTCCATTTTTCTTTTTAAAAAGTGAATATACATAAATGTGTCTTCGTGAACCTTATTATTTAATAGATACTTCCTAATAAGTTTACCCTTTTCCCAAAAAAAGATTTGCCTGTTATTCCTATTTTGCTCCTCTGCGGCAACGTTTGTCAGAAAAAATTTATAATAATAATCTGATAAATCGGCAAACACCTGTTTCTTATAACAACGCCATCCACATGAATCATAAATTTCATTCATTGCACGCTCGTCAAAAAAGAAGTTTTCACTACTTGAAAAGGCTTCTTTATAATCCACTTTGCTTTTCCCTGTTATTTTATAACGCGCATTAACTTCTGGAGTATTTCGGTATAGCGTTGAATGACCTAAAAACCCAATCTTATCATTTTCTTCCAAAACTTTTTCCGTTATAAAATTTCTAATATCTCCCCAGAGCAAATCTATATCGCAATGTCCCCAAAAATCAAAATTTTGTATATAGTCTGAAAAAACTTCACCATATGCAGGTTTAAAATCACACAACTTATATGGAGTGTCCAAACAAATAGGAAAATCAAATTGATTCTGAAACTTTTTCACCACCTCTTTAAAAGACATATGCACCACCCGAACATTAGGCGGATATGAATATTCTTCATAATTATCTGTAAATATAATCCAGTTTACAGATGGATTTAATGCACATGTTCTGAGCCATAAGGGAAATAAATTTCCCATCTTTCCAAAATATGGGATAATATAGATGATTGATTTCACTCTTTTTCCTCCACCTGATGTATTCTTTGTACTTCTATGAATAATTATTTTTACTTTGCAGGTTTTCGCTTCAGTACAAGGCGACGATCTGTAATAACTATTTTTTTCCCTTCTTTACCAATATTTTCGCACAGCATAGAAACAAGCATACAAAATGATGGCCAAAAGTCTACTCCATACATTGTATTATCTGTAATACTAAAAATAGCAAATCCTATAAAAATAGCTCTTATAACTCCATTCGTCAGTCCGATATTGTGTTTTATAACGTATCTATATACTAAAACAAAGCAAATAATAATAAGCACTATTCCGACAATTCCTGTTTCAACCAGCCATCTGATATATTCATTATGTACTGCCTGATAACCATAATTTATCCAAATACCTGTTATTTTTTTTGTATACCCTAATCCCCATCCAAATATCCGATGTTCCTTCGTTGCATCAAGAATCTGCTCCCATGCCCAAAAACGATTTGACGTACTAATTGCTGATGTTTTGTCAACAGAATTTGTAAAATCTAAGCTTTTAATAATAATAATTCTGACAATAAAAGCCAATCCAACAACTAAAACAGGCAATAACAGCATTATCTTTTGTAATATATTTTTAGGGACTCTCCTTAAATGTGAGATTGCAATACCAATTAAAATAATCGTAGCAAAAATCAACGCCCCACGCATATTACACAAACCACAAATTGCAAAATTAATAAGAAATAACCACAAATAATTATGAATTCCATAAACAGAATATAAAACATAGGCAGCAATCATTCCCAGCACTGCAATACTTGCCAGAATGGCTACATTATCCATTGAACTGAGCCGATATCGGGTAGTATCTAAGATATATCCATTAACAAAAAAACTTAATAATGCATTGACCGGAGCAGCCCATACCAATATTTTCAACCCAAAAATACGGCTATTCTCTCCCCATGGTATCGCCAATACAAGAAATCCTGTTAAAGTCGTAGCAAAAGAAAGTAAAATATCTGTAAAATAAAAATCCGTTAGTCTATATCTAAAATATAAAACAATACTGAGTGCTAAGATAATCCCCAAATTCAAATAAATACATTTGTGAATTGCTTTTCTGGCTTTTAACATCAATAATATTGTACTAATCAGTATAATCGCTTTTATTAACGACTGATATTTTGACTGCTCCATATAATATCGGAAACAGAAATCCACATCAAGCAGTAAAACGCAATATATGATTGTATATCTAGGATTTGCAAAAATATATGCTACCGCAATACATGCTATCACCAAGCCTATTATCAATATAAAAACATTCATACAATTACCTCACAATAAATAAAGAAATAAAAATCGAAACAGAGGTCTTCTGACGAAGTGTAAATATAAATTTGGAAGTGTCACTTTAGACAAATATTTGTTTTTTTTCCATTGAGGACGTTCATTATTTACACACGTCCACAACGAATCCACAACGATTCTCTTGATTTTTTTTTCTTTAATATTCCGTACTTTTTTTAACGGGAATCCCCATAATACATTCCTAACAAATTTATATTCCAATTCCTGATCATATTGATTAAGTAAATTCTTTGTTTTTAAATACTCCATCGAATTCATATAAACCTTGCAAATGTCTGTAATCCGAATACTTTCTTTATATGAAATAGAATCTGTTCTTTGAACATAGTGGACATATGGCTTTCTCACCACTGCAACATCGCTAATATCTTTCAAATGTGGCATTAGTGAAAAGAAAAACTCAACATCTTCGTAAAGCAGACCTTTAGGAAAATAAATATCAATATTTTCCAACCAGTCCCGACGATATAGTTTATTCCATGCTACTACCCGTCCTCTTATAAGATAATCTTTCACGTCTCTATAGTCGGGAGCTTTATCCCATACTCTTTTTTTAGGATATTCCCAATAAAAGTCGCACTCTACTACGTTCTTTTTTCCACCTTCAGATGCGCGATACATCATCTCATAAGCATCTTTTTCAATAAAATCATCAGAATCTAAAAAGGTAATGTACTCACCTTTTGCATAGCCCATTCCATAATTTCTTGCATCAGACAAGCCACCGTTCTCTTTTTTATAATATCGAATCTTATTAGAATATTTATTTCTATATTGCATAACAATATCTTCGGAGTTATCCGAAGATCCATCATTTACAATTATTATTTCTATTTCTTGCAATGTTTGTTGTACCAAACTATCCAGACATTTTGCAATATAATTTTCAACATTATAAACCGGAACAATCACACTAATTTTTATGTCCATTTTTATAATTCCTCTAAAAATTTTCTCACCAAGTCAATAATCTTTCCTTGCGATGAATTATAAGTATTGAAAGAATGGGTTTTAGCTTCATAAATCAGTGAATACAAATCATCTTCTTCATTGCAACATAATACGTAATTTTTTTTCGCAAACACCTCAGCTATTTCCAACTGATGATTGTCTACATGTTCTTTATATTTATATAATCTTGGAAAAATAATGACAGGTTTCCGATATTTTAAAGCTGTCATTATGCTTCCCACTCCACTATGTGTAATCACTAAAGAACTTTGTTTGATTTTCTCCTCAAAGGTCTTTTCGTCCATAAAAGTAATAAAATTATAATTTTTAGGGCGATAATCAGACTGCCCTATCTGTGCAAAAACTTCTTCCTTAATTTTACCTTCTGCACATAACTGATCCATTTTTTTGAGCAGTCTATTCAGTTGGAATTTCTGTGTGCCAATCGTAACAAAAATCATTTCTTATCCTCTCTAAAAAAGCCCGCCGACATACGTTGCCTTAGGAAAAACCTTTAAAACTTCTTTCCACTGTACAATAAATAAGTCCGCAATTTTGTACATTACTTTTCCAGTTAGACTACCTTTATTCACTCTTGCAAAGGACTCGATATAAATCACTTTTGATCTAAATAGTTTTCCCCAAAAACATATTGGAATTGTTACAAGTGCACCTGTAGAAATAATAACCTTTGGGCGTTCTTTTATGAATACTATAAGACTAAAAAAAATCAATGCTATCAACTTCGGAATAAACAACCATTCTTTTCTATTGATTTTCCTTGAATAATAAACATTCTTGCACCAATCCACCGTCGTATAATCACTTTTTTCTGTTAGCACAAAATCATCTTTACTTACAAGAGATTTTAAACATGAAAGTTCTTCCATATGTCCACCAGAAGAAGCAGCAAAACACACTTTTTTCATTGACTTTACCTTTTATTTTACATTTAAACTAATATAATGTAAGTATTATATCTACATCTTATCTTTATATCACAGAAATCGTAATATTACAATCTAATAATTTGAATTGGTTAAAATTTGAATTGGTACACAAAAAACAGTATCAAACCTATCATTTTAGCCACCTTCGTGATACGTAATCTGACACTGTCTCTATTTTTGTCTTATTGCTCCGTAGCATTGACAATAGCAAGAGGGTGTCCCCAAAAGTATGATATTTGAAATATTGTATTGAAGGGATACCCTCTAAGCATTTAATTTCTCCTTGGATTATATTTTCAACTACATATTAAATTTCATTGGTTCTGTTCATTCAATTAAAACAAAAACTGCCCTATCTAGTTCGCCTCCCCTACGCTGCTTTCTCCTATATCAATAAACACCTCCGGACTGACGTTTAATGCGATGCAGATAGCCCTCAAATCATCTGCATATAAGGTTCGTTTCCCATTTAAAATAGCATTAAACGTCGCCTTTGATAATCCTGCCTTTTTTGCTATTGTCACCTGTTTGTAACCATTTTCGTTGATATAGTCCCGTACTTTTTCGTATACACGCATGTCAATTCTCCTTCTGCCTTTTTTTCTATTTTGTCAAGAAATTCTTGATTTGTTTCATAATATAACAGATTATCTGTTTTAGTCAATATGTCTGTCAAGAATTTCTTGATTTTCATTTGCCTTTTATTCCTTTTATGTGTATAATTTTCAAAAAAAGGTGGTGATTATATGAAGTATAAAATGGGAAATAAAATCAGAAAATATAGAGAGGCAAAAGGGCTCAATCAAAAACAGCTTGCTCAGTTGATTGGAGTCAGCAATGGCCGCGTTTCTAATTGGGAACAGGGAATTAACCGGCCGGACGCCGATATTCTTGCAAAAATCTGCAATGTCTTAGATGTGTCTCCCAGCCTGCTGTTAGAAATCAATCTGCCATCTGATGAACTGAGCGATAATGAAAGAATGGTAATTACTGCGTACCGGAATAATCCGGATATGCAAAAAGCTGTCAATGTTTTACTTGGAATTGACCGGTCATAGACAATACCATTAAATCACACGTTGCGTGATTGTTTTGAACAGACTAAGTTCAATATTTTAAAAAAGGGACTGCTTTCATGACAGCCCCTTTTTATTTTTGGCGAATGTTTTCCATTCGCTCTGACTGCTACTCGTCTAAATATTCGAGTTTATTGACGGAAACCTCATAGGCAATATGTTTTTCGGTCTCCTCGTCACTGATTTTTTTAACATACTCGCGGCTCTGCACCCTGCCCCACAACTGGATATGGCCTCCCACTTCAAATGTAGAAGCATAGCGGGCGTTTCGTCCCCACGCGATACATGGAATGTAATCCGATTTGCCATACGGCCTGTTGACGGCAATCAGCAAATCCGCAATCTCACGTCCGAGCGGCGTTTTCCGGTATATCGGCGCTTTGCAGATATATCCGTCCAGAAAAATCTGATTGGTTCTCCCTGAATCGAGATTTTCCTCTACTTCTTCCCATTCTCTTGCAAATATGGATAAAATCAACTTGTTCTTTGTTCCCTCATGACGGTTATAAGAACGAAACTGTCCGGATACTTCCACCAGTTTTCCTATGTAATCTTCTGTTACATCTACCAGCCGTTCTGAAACCATTACCGGAATTACGTCTGTCAGTTCGCTTAACCGGTCTACCGAAATATCCACCGTATAGAAGCCTTCACCAAACACCTCATGACTGTACCGGAACTCAGATACAATTTCTCCTATCATACTTACCCTGTTGTTTTCAATGACTTTGTCAATCATAGTATTTCCCCCTTTACCTTACTTTGGTTTATTATTTTTTATCATTACTATTATATTCAAAAATTACAAAAAAATGTAAAAAATCGTTCGACGAATCTCGACCTTTTCCTCCCTGAATACGGCTTAAACCGCCGTCGCATCTACGGTTTCAGGGCAAAAAAATCCCCGCATCAGATGATGCGGGGGAACTTGTTTTATTGTTGATTATTTTGCTTTGACTGTCTTCTTGTTACTCCAGTCGCCAACTTCTTTCTTGCTGTTGTAAACTCTTACTCTTACAAAGTATTTTTTACCTTTTTTCAGCTTCTTGATTGTAGCAGTTGCCTTCTTTGATGTAACTGTCTTTGCAGCCTTCATGCTTTTCTTTAATGAGTACTGAATCTGGTACTTCTTAGCGCCCGGTACTTTCTTGTATGTAACTTTTGCTTTTCCGCCTTTGAGCGCTTTTACTTTCTTTAAAGTAACCTTAGCCGGCTTTGCTGAACCGAGGCTGAAGTTTGTCAGCTTAACAACCGTTGATGCCATCGGGTCTGCATCAGGCATACTCTTTCCGCCTGCCGGCAGTAAAGCGTATCTTGCTTCTGCATCTTTATCAGAACCTTCTCTGTCCATCATTTCTCCACCGATACCAAAGGTAATCAGTTTGGAATCAACAGCAGCTGTGAAAGTCTTGGAATACTTTTTATTCTGACCTTTGGTCAACTGAACCCAGTCGCCAAATGCAAGCGTTTCATTTTCATCATCAGCAGCCATCTTGATGTATACCCATTTGTTGCAGTTGCTTGAACTGATTGTAAATGAAAGGGTATATTTCTGTCCCTTCTTAACGGAAACGGCTTTTTTCACCTGTCCGCCCCAGATACCGCCCCAGCCGATTGCAGTCATATCTGCCGTCCAAGCGTTGTCTGTGTTTGCTGTCAATTTACCTTCTGCTCCTTCGTACCAGTCAGCATTCTTTCCGAAGTAGCTTTCCCAACCTGCAGCAAAACATGTCGTCGTCATAGCCAGAACTAATGTAAGCGCCATAACAGATGCTGCAATTTTCTTTGCCAATCCTCTCATGATTGTTCTCCTCCTTAAAAAAATAAAAATTTTTAATAAAATCATGGCGCAAGGTTTCCTGTCCACAACTTTATCATATTCTGTGTTTTTCCAACACGTCTTAATCTTATTTTATAACATAAGTGGGTGTTCCTGCAAGCCATTTTTTTAAATTTTCTGAAACAATTTTAATCAGTCTCCTGCGCGTCTCCAGAGGCGCCCATGCCGCGTGGGGTGTAAGCACCAGATTTTTCGCATGAAGCAGCGGACAATCCGGCGTCATCGGCTCTTTAGAAACCACGTCCAGCGCCGCACCGGCAATCACGTCATGGTTGAGCGCATACACCAACGCCTCCTCGTCAACCACGCCGCCTCTTGCCGTATTGATAAACAGCGCGTCCGTTTTCATTTTTGCAAAGAAATCCCCGTTGCACATTTTCTCCGAATCCTGATTGAGCGGACAGTGCACCGTAACAATATCCGAAGCGGCAAGAAGCGTATCCATGTCTGCATACGATACCTGTCCTTTGTCATTTTCAGCCGTCCGTTCACTTTTGGCAAGACTTCTGCTGTATGCAAGCACATTCATGCCAAACGCCTGCGCAATCCCCGCGACCTTTTTTCCGATAGATCCGTACCCGATAATACCTATCGTTTTTCCGTATAATTCCTTCATTTCCATAAAAGGCGAAAATTTGCGCGTATGGATCCACCCCTCCTGCCATACAAACGTATTATAATCCGCCACTCTGCTGTAAATGTGCAGTATCAGGGCAAATACATGCTGCGCCACCGCTTCGGTCGAATAACTGCCCGCATTGCAGACCGTAATGCCATGCGCATTGGTATATCCGATATCAATATTATTGTAACCGGTCGCAAACAATCCGATATATTTCAGATTTGGCGCCTGACGCATCGTCTGCGCGTCCATAATGGTTTTATTGCATAAAACAGCCTCCGCGTCACAAATCCGCTCTGCCACCTCAGAGTCTTCCGTAAACGGATAAACGGTCACCTCTCCATACCGGTCAAAAACCGAAAAATCAATGTCGCCGTCAAGGCTCAGCGTATCCGCGTCTAAAATAACAATCTTCATCAGCCCTCTCCTCTCTTTTTAATGTTTTCATCAGCCGTCTTCTCTCTCCGATTTTTTCATCAGCGTCTTTTCTCTCCGATGTTTTTCATCAGTCCTCTCTTTCTGATAAAAAGAAAAAGCCACGTGAAAAACGCAGCTTTTTCATATCAACGAAACAAATTATACACGTTTTGAATATTCGCCTGTACGCGTATCAATCACAATCTTTTCACCCTGCTCCACAAACAATGGAACATACACCGTAGCGCCGGTTTCCACAACCGCCGGCTTTGTCGCATTGGTAGCGGTATTGCCCTTAAAGCCCGGCTCGGTCTCCGTAATCACCAGTTCCACAGTAATCGGCGGCTCAATCGCAAAGATATCGCCCTTGCAGGAACAGATTTTTACTTCTTCATTTTCCTTGACAAATTTTAACGCGTCCCCAACCTTGTCTTTTCCGACAGCAATCTGGTCGTAGGTTTCGCCGTCCATGAAGTAATATAAATCTCCGTCGTTATATAAATACTGCATATTTTTTCTGTCGATATGCGCATTTTCAAATTTTTCCGTCGGACGGAATGAAGTTTCCACCACGCCGCCGTCTTTAATGTTTTTTAATTTCGTTCTGACAAAGGCTGCGCCTTTTCCCGGTTTTACATGCTGAAATTCAATAATCTGACAAATTTTTCCATCATATTCAATCGTAATGCCGTTTTTAAAATCGCCTGCTGATACCATAAATTTTCCTCCCTGTTTTCTGCGTTTAACGCATATCTCGTTATATTATAAGGGATAATTCTACATAATTCAACCCCTTTGCATATCTTTTCAATTTAGGAGAGCAAAGTGATTTTCCCCTGCTCCTGCAGATTTTTTAAAATTTCCACACAGGTCTGCACCCTGTCATTGCTGTCGACGGATACCTTAAAATCTGCGACCTCCTGATAACGCGGCTGTCTGTCTTCCAGCAGTTTTTTTACATGGGAAAGACTCATATCCTGATTTAAAATCGGTCTGTGCGTGTGATCCCGAACGCGCTCGAAAATTGTTTCCGGCGTGGCTGTCAGCAGGACAATCGTGCCCGTCTCCCTGAGGATTTTTACATTTTCATCGCGCAGCACAGCGCCTCCGCCGCAGGAAATAATCTGCCCCTGCTCTTGCGCAAGCGTCCGCAGCATTTCCGTTTCGATATCGCGGAATCCCTGCTCGCCTTTCCGGTCAAAAATATCGTTAATCGACATTCCCTCAGACGTAACGATGGACTGGTCTACGTCAACCTCTCTGAAACCGGTAATCCGCGACAGCGCTTTGGAAACCGTCGTCTTTCCGGTTCCCATGAACCCAATCAGCGCAATGTTGCCATGCAGCCGGCAGTTCATATGGTATGCCAGCGCCCTGCGGACAATTTCAACGCTCTCCTGTCCCGGCGCTGAAGCGTCCACTCCTGCGGCAAACGTAATAACGGAGCCGGTACGCTTTGTGCAGACTCTCGTAATTGCGCCGAGTTCTGACATGGACATTGTAATCAACGGAATGTTCAGACATTCGTCGGCTGAGGCTGACGCTTCCATCAGCGCTGTGACATCTTCCTTTTCCAACGGCATGACCGCCAGTTTTGCAATATCTGCGCCGGTTTTTTCGATGGCTTTTAAAATCTCTACCATCTCTGATGTTTCCGGCGTTCGCTGAAAATGGTGGTTGGAGCCTATCACAAGACAGCCTGCGTCATGAATTTCCCCAATCAGCTCCTGCGCGTTTTCTGTCCGCATGGCTTCCACGTCAATAAAATCAATCGGGTACTCCCGCGCCGCCCGCGCTGCGGCAATACAGATTTCCCTGTATGCTTCATCAGGCAGCGAAACCGTTCCGCCCTCCTCTTTTGTCCGCAGCGTAAAAATCATCGGAACGGACGGAAGGATTTTTTTCAGTCCCTCCAAAACCGGTTCTGCCCGCCGCATAAACGCCCCGCTCTCTTTTTCCTCTGAAACGCCGTCAAAATAATCCGCTCTCCATTCTATCAAATCAGGCTTCATACGCGCGGCCGCTTGGGCCTGCGCAAATATTTCCTGCCGGTTTTTTCCGGTGATGGGAACACAGATTTTAGCGTTCTCATTTGTCAGTGTAATATGTCTGCTTTTAATTACTTTCATTGGTATGCCTCCGCTCTGCAATAATTCAAGTATAGTTTAGCAGTAAAATTTCGTCAATGTAAGGTTTACATTTTTTCAAAATCCACTTATACTGAATAGGAAAACCAGACAGAAAGGCAAAGTATGGTGAATACTATGGGATCTATCAGCGAAATCACCGGACACACCAGACTGACCGGGCTTTTAGGCAGTCCGGTTGCGCACAGCGTGTCTCCGAAAATGCACAACGAAGCTTTCCGGCTTTTAGGGCTTGATTATGTCTACCTCTGTTTTGATGTTCCGGAAGAAAATCTGGAAACTGCATATGAGGGATTAAAGAAACTCAATGTGGCCGGCTTTAACTGCACCATGCCTGATAAAACAAAGATGGCGCAGCTGGCAGACCGGCTCTCCGACGCCGCGTCAATGATTGGCGCCGTCAATACGGTCGTTAATGAAAACGGCGTTTTTGTCGGACACAACACAGACGGCATCGGCTATGTCATGTCTTTAAAAGATTCCGGACACGACATTGCAGATAAAAAAATGACGCTGCTCGGCGCAGGAGGCGCAGCTTCGTCCATCATGGTGCAGTGCGCATTAGACGGCGCGCGCGCGATTGACGTTTACAGCATTAAGGACGGTTTCTGGGAAAAGGCGGAAAAGATGGTTTCCGATATCAACGAACGCACAGACTGTAAAGCGGCGCTGATTGAAATGGGGTCTGACGAACGGCTGGGCGCTTCGATTGAAGAAAGCGATATTTTATGTAATGCGACGCCTATCGGCATGGCGCCAAACCATACGGAGGGCTGTCTGATTCACGATCCGAAAATGCTTCGGGAGGGCCTGATTGTCTCCGATATTATTTATAATCCGAGAAAAACCAAATTGTACCAGATGGCAGAGCAATCCGGCTGTCATGTGCTCAACGGACTTTATATGCTGCTCTATCAGGGAGCGGAAGCGTTTCGACTCTGGACTGGAAAAGAGATGCCGGTCGCTGAAATCAAGCAAAAATATTTTCAATAAAAAAAGAACAGTAACAAACCGCAGATACGGTCTGTTACTGTTTTTTTGTGCCAAGGCGGTCTGACGCCTGTTTTCTGCGCCATCTCCACAAGATGAATTTCTCCGGAATACGCTTCAGCACAATCTGGATTTCTTCTTTTTTATCTATCTTTCTGAGCATAACGCTCTGAATTCCCGCATTGTTTGCGCCTAAAATATCCGTAAAAATCTGGTCGCCGACAAACAGCGTGGACAAACGCTCTGTCCCCATCAACTGCATTGCCTTGATATAATTCGTTTTGGACGGCTTATGCGCGTTAAAAATATATTTCGACCTGACCGCATCAGCGAACGGCTCTACACGCGGTTTTTTGTTATTGGATATCAGGCAGGTATCAATGCCCAGCTTATGTATCTTTTCAAACAGGGCTGCAACGGCTTCGGTAGCCGGCGCGCCATGAGGCACTAAGGTGTTGTCAATATCAAAAATGACTCCCCGTATTCCCTGCTGATAATACTTTTCCCAGTCAATCTCAAAAACGGAATTCAGATATACGTCAGGGTAAAAACATTCAAACATGACGGCTCCTTATTTCAGCAGCTTGGACAACTCAGCCATAAACGTATTGACGTCTTTAAATTCACGATATACCGACGCAAAACGCACATAAGCAACCTGATCGAGCGCCTTTAAACGCTCCATAACCAGCTCGCCGATTTGTTCACTCTGAATTTCCTTCTGCTCCGTATTAAAGATTGCGTTTTCAATATCTTCTACCATTGCGACAATCTGGTCGTATGAGACCGGTCTTTTATGGCAGGAACGGAGAATCCCCGCCTCGATTTTTCCGCGGTCGTAAGGCTCCCTGATATTGCCTTTTTTAATCACAATCAGCGGAATACTTTCCACCTTTTCATAAGTGGTAAACCGTTTGGAGCATTTCTCGCACTGTCTTCTTCTCCGGATAGCGCTGTTATCCTCTGCCGGCCTTGAATCAATGACTTTGGTATCGTCTTCTCCGCAATATGGACATTTCATTTGTCTTTCCTCCGTACTTTCCTTTTCAGGTTCACATAACACGATTATAAAGAAGTTCCAACATTTGGTCAAGTCATTTTGATTTTTTGGCGGACGCGGTTTTCCTCAACCTCCACTAAAATAATATCCGGCCCTACCTGCGTAATGCACGAAATCGGAATGACGTATTCGTAATCGCAGCTAAACCAGCCGCCCCATTTGGACGGGGCGGTCACAATCAGCGAACAGATGCAGCCCGACTGCAAATCAAACTCTAAATCTCTGGCGCACCCAAGCACGCGGCAGGAACAGGCGTTGATGATTTCTTTCTTTTTTAAATCCTGAATTCTCATTTTCTTTTTTATTTTATTTTATGCCGTATTACCTGATATAATTCTTCATTGTCTTTAAGGCGTTTTTTTCCAGACGGCTCACCTGCGCCTGCGAAATGCCGATTTCCTCTGCAATCTCCATCTGTGTTTTTCCATTAAAAAAACGCATATCAATAATTTTGCGTTCCCTGCCGGTCAGCTTATCGAGCGCTTCCCGCAGCACTATCTTTTCCACCCATTTTTCTTCTTTATTTTTTTTATCGCTGATCTGATCCATCACATAGAGCGTGTCGCCTCCCTGCTCATAGACCGGATCAAAAAGTGAAATCGGACTTTGTATTGCGTCGAGCGCATAAGTCACCTCCTCCGGCTCTACCTCAAGCTCCTTTGCGATTTCCTGAATACTCGGATCGTGATTTGTCGTTTTCATAATCCGTTCGCGGCAGTAAATGGCTTTATACGCGATATCCTTAATCGAACGGCTGACGCGGATTGCCGCATTGTCCCTCAGATAGCGTTTCAGTTCTCCTGCAACCATCGGCACAGCGTAAGTGGAAAACTTGACATTTAACGTGTCGTCAAAATTGTCCACCGCTTTAATCAGACCGATACAGCCAATCTGAAACAGGTCGTCCATATTTTCCTTCGTTCCGGAAAACCGCTGTAAAATGCTCAGTACAAGCCTCAGATTTCCCTGAATAAATTTTTTTCTCGCCTCCAAATCCCCCTGTTTTATCTTTTTAAAAAGTTCCTTTTTTTCTTCCTCTGAAAGTAATGGCAGTTTTGAGGTGTTTACCCCGCAGATTTCCACTTTATAAAGAGCCATTACAAAAACCTCCATGCTGTTTTACCTATATAGCATTGACATTTTTGCGGCTCTTTATTCAAAACTGCGCGGCCATTTTATTCATATTTGACGATTTCCCGCTTTAGCCGTTGAATGATTTTCTTTTCCAGTCTGGATATGTACGACTGGGAAATTCCCAGCGCATCCGCCACCTGTTTCTGCGTCAGTTCCTCGCCTCTGCTGTTATTGAGCCCGTAACGCATTTCCACGATAATCCGCTCTCTCGGCTTCAGTTTGCCGATTGCCTTGTAGAGCAGATTTTTTTCGACTTCATTTTCAATATCGCGGGAAATAACGTCCTCGTCCGTCCCCAGAATATCGGACAGTAACAGTTCGTTGCCGTCCCAATCGACATTGAGCGGTTCGTCAATGGACACCTCCAGTTTTGTCTTGTTATTTTTCCGCAGATACATCAGAATTTCATTTTCAATGCAGCGGGAGGCATAAGTTGCAAGTTTAATTTTTTTATCGGAACGGAACGTGTTAATTCCCTTTATCAGCCCAATCGTTCCGATGGATATCAAATCCTCGACGCCCACGCCGGTATTATCAAATTTTTTTGCAATATAAACGACCAGACGCAGATTATGCTCTATCAGTTTGCTTTTTGCCTCCTGATCCTGATTTTCGCACAGCCGCGTAATACAGTCTTCCTCTACATCGCTTTCCAGCGGCGGCGGCAGCACGTCGTTTCCGCCGATATACTTGAGTTCCCCGCCGACCGGAAAAATCCAGCCTCTAATTTGGAAAAATTTCTTATGTATTTTCTGATACGTTTCCCTCTTTTCTAAAATCATCTCTTTTTTGCTGACGGAATCCTTCCCCGTCAATATTCCCCTTTCCCTCAAAGATTTCAGGAGGCAATATGATTTCATATTGATGGCTCTGGCTGACTTTTTCACGAATTCCAACCGGTATTTTCTCATAAACCCTGCGGCCCACCGTCAGCCGGTCTGCCCAAAAGCCCTCTAAAATACCATGTGCGCAGTCAATACTGCTGTAAGGCAGCACGACCGGTTTTGCGCTGACCTTAAAAAGTTTTTTCGCGGCTGATTTTTCCATCACGCAGGCAGGTTTTCCGGTAATCGGCTCTACAAGAAAATTTCCCGTATCGCAAAGTCCCCGCAGGCTTACGGTTTTACCGCCGGCAGTCACTTTGACGGGAACAATTCTTCGCTGCATTTTCATATGGCGCTGCATACGCTGTAACAATGCCGAAAATATCAGATAGGCAAAGAAAGCCATACCGATACAGAATTTCATATCGGGCACTCTCAAAAGACCTGTAACTGAATAAAGGCTTTGCTCCGTACCGGTCATGCTTCCTCCCACGACCAGAATACCGCTCAGAAAAAAAGCAACGACATAAAGCTGCATGACAAACGCTCCAAGCGCCTTAAAGCCCCGAAAATCAAATGCAATCAGCGACAATACCGGCCCCATGCAGCAATATGTAAGCGCCCACCGGACAATCGCGGGAATTGAATGGGTAATCGTAATCCCCGCGTACACTGCTCCCACAAGGCCTCCCAGCAGGCAGAACCACCGGCTCCGGCGGCAATGGTTCCACCGGCGCAAAATGAGCAGCATCAGAAAATCCATAAAAAAGTTAAAACCAAAATATACATCAAAATAAATGTAGTATTTCATTGCAAACTCCCTATGAATTGTATTCTATTTGGTTTCAGGTAAAAAGTCCGTCGAAAATATGAAACGGCAAAATCTTTTTTGTCCGGGTGTAAAAACAGTGTGGCTGACTTGCCAAACAGCGTATCCGACTGCCGAAACAATATATCCGGCTTCCAAAACGGTGTGGCTGACTGTAAAAACAGTGTATCCGTCCAAGTCCTGCCGTTTTCTTTGCACACAGAAAAGGCACCGGATTTACCCGATGCCCTTTGTGCTTTGTTAACCGTTATCTTATGCTTTTTTATAATTCAATATTCAATTTTTCGTGCAAAGAAGAAATTCCTCCACATTGTCTTTTTTATTTTTGATCTGTTTTTGTTATTTTCCATTATATTTTACTTCTTCTATAATATTTTTTTTATTTTTTTTCGTGAAGATTATTCATCTCGAATCCCCCAAAATTTCTTCCTTGCGTTTTTTCACTGTATTTTATTTTTCCAACTATTATTCTATTGAACTATCCTTACGGGATTTACTCCCGCTCCCACTTCAAAAAACTTTTTTCGCCTCAAAAAAACTTTTTAAACGCCATAAGCGACTCCGCTGGAGTATGAAGTAATCTTTTCAATTACCGTATCCCCTGAAATCACTCTGACTACCAGTTTAAACCGGTAATAATATCCTTTGCTGACGGATTTGCCCTTCGTTAAACTCTTTGTGCCGACGCCGGTAAAATCCTTTGACCACGACTTCACATTCGTGTAAGTCGATTTGTCTTTACTTTTCATCAGCGTTATCGTCAGTCTGGACTTATAATTTTTGGAAATCGTTGCAGTACCATCACATACCGCAATCCCTCCGCTCGCAATATAAAATCCCGTACTGACCTGCGCAACATTCGTGAACTGTACCGAAGCATCTCCGCCCGGATTTGGCGCCTGCGCATTTGCAGGCACATGCAGGGCCTGAGTCAGCATAACGGTTAACATCAGTAGAGTGAACAGTTTTTTCATTTCTCAGCCCTCCTCTCTTCTCTCTACATAATAAAGACAGAAGTTTTTGACAAAATACAACACTATTCACTCAAAAAATTTTTTTATATAGAAACTATTCTTTAATTTCTTTGATGCTTTCCGCTATTTGAATTAAATTCTCGTCTGAAAGCCCTGTACCTATCAGTTTAATCATATAGCTATCCATTTCAAAGACAATCTGCGTCTGTTCTTCCTTCTTTACCAAAACCGCATCAGTCCCATTTATCGAAACTGTTCTTGTTACAGCATCTTCCGTATCCACTTTTGATGAAATATTTTTTGCTTCCTGCATGAAAGAAAGATATTCATCATTCTGTCCTATATAATTATAGTATATTCTTCCATAAGAAATCGAATAATCCGTCAACATCATTCCCTCAGGTAAATACGTAACACGATATTCTTTTTCCGGCTTAATCTGTTCTAATCCATTATTATCCGCTTCCCCCGTCGCCCATTCCTTTGTCGGCTGTCCCATATCCGTATAATCATCTGACACATAATTGACCAGTCCAATCGTCGCGTTGCGGACTGCAGGAACCGTAAAAAAGAACACGTCAAACACAAGCAGCATGACTGCAATCACAGCAACCACCTTGTACACCGGAAGGAAACGGAGATTGCGTCTTCTCTTTTTGTAAGTTTTGCGCAGTGTCTTTGCAATTTTCTTATTGTCCTTTGCCATTTGGACAAACTTTTCATCTAAATTTGCACATTCCTGCTCAATCTGCTCGTTTTCCTTTTTAATATAGTCATTGACCACATTCTGGATCAGCTTTTCTTCCAAATATTCTTTCATCTGCTATCTCATCTCCCTTTTCAAGAGTTCTTTCAAACGATTCTTTGCTCGAATTACATACATGGACACATTGCGGGCAGGAAGCGAGTACATCTCGCCAATCTCCCTATGGTACAGGCGAAATCCGTATTTACTGATTAAGAGCGACCTGTCGCGCTCGTCCAGTTTATCCATCGCCTGATATAAATTCTCATAATCCAGCAGCTTTTCCACATCAAAGTCAACGCTCTCCGCCGTCCCGTTCATTTCAAGCCACTTTTCGGTCTTTTCCCGCTCTTTGCTTTCTTTTGCCAGATATGTATACGCACAGCTTTGCACGCTTTGTTTGACATAACTGCCGATTTTATATTCTTCCAATTCCATTACGACATCTGCATACTGAATCAGTCTGATAAATGTATCGTTTAATATATCCTGCGCTGCATCATAATCCTGAACAATATCATATGCGGTTTTTAATACCCACCCGCTGTATTTACGATATAGTTTTTCTATCAGTAATCTCTGTTCATCATTTTCAATAGATTCAATTACTCCCAGTACTACTAACATGATTTTGCCTCACTTTTACTCATTTGTAAACCTTTTCCACACTTTTATCCCATGTTTTTTGATTTCTTTGTAAATTGAAAAAACAGCCGCAGATAAATTTGAATATCTACGACTGTTTTTAATAAACCACTTAACTTTATTTATTTTGTAAGAACTCCGGTATCTTCAACGGTTTTTCTTCAACCGTACCATGCGGGGCTGTTGACGCGTTTCTCGTGTAGTCCGTCTTTGGTGTTGCGGTGCTGCTGAAAGAAAAGCTCTTTTTTGCCGCGCCGCCAAAGCCGAAGCCCTGCGCCTTTGTCGCAGGCTCGCCAATGCCTGTCGCCATTACGGTAATGGAACACTCGTCCGGATATGTATCATCATAGCGCACACCGAAGATAATGTTTGCATCTTCACCGGCAAGATCCTGTACATAACTTGCAGCCTCGTTTGCTTCAAACAGACTGACGTCACCGGTAATGTTGATAATGACATTCTTTGCACCGTTGATGCTGGTCTCAAGCAATGGAGAAGTAACCGCCTGCTGAACTGCTTCGGAAGCTTTCTCGTCACCGCTCGCCTCACCGATACCGATATGCGCAATGCCGGCATCTCTCATAACGGTCTGTACGTCTGCAAAGTCTAAGTTAATCAATGCAGGAACGTTAATCAAATCGGTAATCCCCTGTACAGACTGCTGTAATACTTCGTCCGCTTTCTTTAACGCTTCCGGCATCGTCGTTCTCTTATCGACAATCTCTAATAATTTATCATTTGGAATGACAATCAGCGTATCGACATTTTCTCTTAATCTTTCGATACCGCCTAAGGCATTGTTCATACGGGTTTTTGCTTCAAAACGGAAAGGCTTTGTAACAACGCCTACCGTAAGCGCTCCCTGCTCTTTTGCAATACGTGCAACAACCGGCGCTGCTCCGGTACCGGTACCGCCACCCATACCGCAGGTAACAAATACCATATCGGCGCCCTTTAATAACTGGGCAAGCTCCTCTACATTTTCTTCTGCCGCAGCTTCGCCAACTTCCGGCTTCGCTCCTGCGCCAAGTCCTTTGGTTACCTTTTCACCAATCTGCAATGTCGTTGGCGCTTTACTTCTCTTTAATATCTGTGCGTCGGAGTTTACGGATATAAATTCTACCCCTCCGATATTCTCATCTATCATTCTGTTGACAGCGTTATTGCCTGCTCCACCAACACCTACAACAATAATCTTTGCTAACGATTCGTTTTCGTTTGTAGTAATTTCTAACAAGAGTTTATCCTCCTTTGTTTTTCTTTTCCTATTTTATTTATAAACAGGCATAGTTACACCCACTCATACATATATATATAATATAATTGTTTTCAGAAAATATCAATAAGAAAATTGTTTTTTGTGAAAATATTATCACTTTTCCTCTTGATTTTATGTAAATTTGTTATTTTTTCTCAGTTTTCTTTTCATCTTTAATGAACGTATACGAGCCGTCGGCAATCAGCCATTGCATCTGCAGCGTTCCTGACGACGCCGTCAACTGCGCTTTTGCGCTCGAATAGATGTCAACAAATGCGTCCATTTTTTCTTTCAACTGGTTGTCTTTTCCAAAAGCGACTTTGAGTCCCTTTCCAATGTACATGGTAATCTCATAGTTTTCGGACACTGCAATTTTTTTGACCGGCACGCTCATCTGGTCTGCCTTGTCCTCAGACGCCTTGTCTAAGGCGATTTCCATCTCATCAAACGCCTCCACCATATGGAGTATGGTTTCTTTTCCCTCTTTGTCAACCGTATCAAGCTGTTTGTAGAGGGCGGCGCTGTGAAACGAAATACCGTTAAACCTGCATATTTCCAAAGAATTGTCCAGCAGCTTCTTTTTTCCCTTTTTCGTCTTCCCATAACTGCATGGCTCCGTCTTTAAAATTTTTCCGGAGCTGTCAAAATAGTATTCATTTTCCCCGTAAATAAAGCTTCCGCGCAATCTTTTCTCCTGTGCGGTGATTTTTACCTTCACCGGGGAACTCAGGGATACGGAATATCCGTCGAAGATATCTATTTTCTTTTCCAAGCCTATGATATCCCGAAACCAGAACCACAGCGAATTTTCAATCTTGTGGCTTTTCAGATAACTCTGCACCTCCGCCGCCTGAAACTGATTGAGGTCGGAAGCGTAACTGACGGTCTTAATCCGAAAGCCGAAATATAAAAGCAGAAAAATTCCCGCTGCAACCGGCAGGGCTATCAGAATATTCCGCAAAAATTTTTTTAATTTTCTTTTCCTTTTTCTTCTGCTTACCATAACTTTACCTATCTGAACCGCTTAATTCTGCGGGATACTGAGAGCACAATTCCTATCTCAATCATTAAAAACGCAAGGGACGTACCTCCGTAACTGATAAACGGCAGGGATACGCCGGTATTTGGAATACTGTTTGTCACAACCGCTATATTTAAAACCACCTGAATGGAAATATGCGCCAAAACGCCGATTACCAGCATGGATCCGTATAAATCGACGGCATTGCTCGCAATCACGCGCATACGGCGGATCATAAAGATAAACAGCAGCATAATGCAGACCGCGCCGAAAATTCCCAGTTCCTCGCAGACAATGGAAAATATCATATCGTTGTTTGGTTCCGGCACAAATCCAAGCTTCTGCGCGCTGTTTCCCAGTCCCTTCCCGAAAAGTCCTCCCGAACCGATGGCATACAAGCCCTGCATTACCTGATATCCGCCGGAATCCGCATACTTTTCCGGATTTAACCAGACAAGAACACGCGACATTCGGAAACTTTTTCCGCTCATGGAACTGACCAGCATAATCAGGGAAAGTCCGCTCACGCCCAAAAGTCCTAAAGAAAAAATAAATTTTTTGCACGCTCCCGCAATCACCAGCATAATCGCGCCAATTCCCACAATGATAATCGCGGAACTCAGATTGGAAGTAATCACGCCGACCATGCCCGCGCCGACCAATGCGACCGCAAAAATCTGATAGCAGGTTTTCACGCTGTCAAGCGCAGTCGCGCCGCATTTTGAAATCATATAGGCAATCATTACAATGACGCCGATTTTTACCAGTTCTGCCGGCTGGAACTGAACCGGCCCCAGACCAACCCACCGCTTGGCTCCATGACTTGCAATGCCCATCGGCGTTAAAACCAGAATGACGGTTGCAAGCGAACCGATATAAATCAGTTTATCAAATTTTCTCCACCACCGGTAATCAATGAAAATGGCCGGAATCATTCCAAGCAGACCGATTCCGGTAGCAAAAATCTGCCTTTTCAGGTAAAAGGTCGCATCGTCCTGCACCGTAATTCCAATGTAGGAGCTGGCGCTATACAATACGACATACCCTAAAAGCATAATAAAAATCCACACCAAAAGCAGACTATAATCAAAATAATTGTCCTTATAGCTTCGTTTCGGTCTGTTTGCAATTTCCTCTCCGCTTACCGGATCATAGGTCTTTTTTGCCATAAATTTTTTTCCTTACAATTCATTTACATATTGTTTGAACAGGTCGCCCCTCTGCTCATAACTGTCAAACATATCCCAACTTGCGCAGGCAGGGGACAGCAAAACCGCATCGCCCGCTTCGGCAAGTTTTCTGCAAACTTCTACTGCTTCTTTCAGGGATTTCACAAACACCAGTTTTTCAAATCCCTTTTTTCTGACTGCTTCCGCAATCTGCTGTGACGTTTCTCCCAACAGCACGAGATATTTAATCTGATCGCCAAACGCGTCTGCCCACGAATCAAAAGACACTTTTTTATCATATCCGCCGGCAATCAGCACCGTCGGTCTTGTCATTGCCTCAATCGCTTTGATTGACGCGTCGGTGTTCGTTCCTTTGGAATCATTATAATAAATGACGTCGTCAAGCGTGCGCACGTATTCAATCCGGTGCGCTACCGCCTTAAAACTGCGAATGGCTTCCCGAATGACTTCGACGGGCACTCCCATGTTTATAGATATGGCGACTGCCGCCATGATATTCTCTGTATTGTGGATTCCGACGAGCGACGTATCGTTTACAGTCGTGACCACAACTTCACCGTTCTGATCCCGATAGCAGATGTTTTCGCCGTCCAGATAAACGCCCGTATCCACTTTCTGCCTGCTGCTGAACCACACAATACGGTTTTTAAGCTTCGGCGCATACGCACGCAAAATCGGATCTTCATAATTTAAAATGACCGGATCCTCCGGATTTTGGTTCATCGCCACACGCATCTTACAGTCCGTATAACACTCCATCGTATAATGGCGGTTCAGATGATCCGGCGTGATATTTAAGACTGCGCTGACATCAGGGCGAAAAGTATGTATGGTTTCCAACTGGAAGCTGCTGACTTCCGCAACTGTTACGGTATCGTCGTCTGATTCGTAAGCGGTAGTCGTATACGGATTGCCGATATTTCCGACGACATTTACCTTGTCATAAAAAGCCGCCATGATTTCTCCGACCAGCGCCGTCGTCGTCGTTTTGCCGTTGGTTCCCGTAATCGCAATCAGTTTTCCCTTTGATGCGACATACGCCAGTTCAATTTCTCCCCAGATTGGAATCCCCGCGTTTCTTACTCTTTCAACAAACGGCGCGTCAATCGCAATGCCCGGACTTAAAATCATTAAATCCGTCGTTTCTATGACCTCCTCCGGCAATGCGCCCAAAACAATCCGGACGCCCGCGCGGTCTTCCAGCCTGCCGAGAATTTCTTCCGCGTTTAGTTTTTCATTGCCATCATATATGGTAATGTCCGCTCCATATTTCTTTAGTAAATCCGCAGCGCCGATTCCGCTTTTTCCGGAGCCCGCCACCAAAACTCTGCTCTCTTTTAAATCCATTGTATGCCTCTTTCTTTTTCCAACCCTTTTATAATGCAATATATCCAATCAGGCAGAGAATTGCCGTAACAATCGCAAACGCCGCCACAACCTGCGTTTCGCTCGCTCCGCCTTCCTGAAAATGGTGGTGCAGCGGCGCCATTCTGAAAATCCGTCTGCCCTCGCCATATTTTTTCTTTGTGTATTTAAACCATGATACCTGAAGAATGACCGAAATTACCTCAATCAGATAAATAAACGCCACAATCAGGATAAACAACGGCATTTTCAACATAAACGCAACGCCTGCCACATAACCGCCGAGCGCCAGAGAACCGGTGTCCCCCATGAAAACTCTCGCCGGATATACGTTGTAAAGGAAAAATCCCATGAGCGCCCCCACGAGCGCTGCGGAAATCGGTTCCATGCCCGTACCCGCCGATACTGCGGTAAAGAATACGCCAATCACAATCGTAACGCCGGTAGCAAGTCCGTCAAGTCCGTCGGTAAAGTTTGCACCGTTTACCGTCCCGATTACTGCAATAAAAACAAAGATGACAAACAGCCATGACGGCATTTCCCACTCTGCTCCGCCGGTAAACGGAAGAATGACGCTCGTTCCGTTTCCGGAATACTGCATCAGATAAACGCAGAAAACCGCAGTTACCACAATCTGTCCCACCATCTTCTGCATTTCCGTCAGTCCCAGATTTCTCTTTTTAATCACTTTGATAAAATCATCTAAAAAACCGATAATGCCAAAGCCGACCGTCAGGAACAAAATCGGCACAATTTCATAATCTTTTTCAAATACAATAAACACCAAAGACGTAACAATCACGCCTGTGAGTATAATCACCCCGCCCATCGTCGGCGTGCCCGATTTACTCTGATGCGAACGCGGGCCCTCCTCGCGGATATGCTGTCCGAATTTCATCTTTTTTAACAATGGAATAAAAATCGGACACAGAATAATACTGACTGCAAATGCGATAATAATTGCTGCGATAATTGATGTACTTGTACTCATCTTTACTCTCCTTGTTTTTCTCCCTCCAACAGATATGGGAGGATATTTTTGTACAACGTGGCAATCAGCGGAGCGGCCACCTGCCCTCCATAATAAATTCCTTTCGGCTCATCTACGATTGCCATAGCGATAACCTGTGGATTGTCTGCCGGCGCAAACCCCATATAGGAAGCGATATATTTTCCGGAGCCTCTCGGAAGTTTCTGCGACGTGGCAGTTTTTCCGCCGACGCGAAATCCCTCGACCTGTCCTTTACTTCCGGTTCCCTCTGCGACAACGTGCTCTAAAATGTCCCGCATGGTGTCCGAAGTACTCTTTTCAATCGCCCCTTCTTTTTCCTCAAACTGAAAGGTTTCCATCAGTTGACCGTCTGCGCGTTCCGCCTTGATGGCGAGATGCGGCGTGACCAGTTTCCCGCCGTTCACAATGGCGCTGGCAGCCACAAGATACTGTATCGGGGTAATCTGAAAGGACTGTCCGAAAGACATCGTTGCCAATTCCACATTTCCTACATTTTCTATTTTATGAATGATGGTCGACGCCTCTCCCGGAAGGTCAATTCCGGTTTTGGACAGCAGACCGAGTTTGTTAAAATACTTATAAAATCTTTCTTTTCCGACTTCCAAGCCAACCTGTATAAAAACCGGATTGCAGGAGTTCATCGTGCCCTCCATAAAAGTCTCGCTTCCATGTCCGGTCGTTTTATGGCACCGGATTTTCCGGTCGTCGACAATTTTGTATCCGGGACAGTAAAATCTCGAATTGACGTTGACGACGTTTTCCTGAAGCGCCGCTGAAGCCGTCACGATTTTAAATGTGGAACCCGGTTCGTATGTATCGTTGATACATGGGTTCCTCCACATCTTGTTGAGCAAATCCTGTCTGTTTTTATCCGTCGCCTTCACCGACGTGTCCGTAAGCGTATAGGGCGTATTCAGATTAAATTCCGGACTGTTTACCATCGCGTAAATCTCGCCGTTATTGGGATTCATGACGATAATGGAAACGTAATTGGCTTGCTTCGCCCTGAGCGCATTGTCCGCAATCTGCTGGGCATACTCCTGAATATTCAAATCGAGCGTCGTCGTCAAATCGCCGCCGGCAACAGGTTCTACCCTGCTCTCAAGCGCGCCCTCCTGCTCAATTCCTTTAGAATCCGTCGGCGTCAAAATCAGTCCGTCCGTACCCATCAGATACTTGTCGTACTGAACCTCCAGACCGATAATTCCCTGATTGTCGGCGCCGGTAAATCCCAACACTTTTGAACCGAGACCATCATAAGGATAATACCTTTTATAGTCTTCGTCAACCTTTACGCCCGCCAGATCATACACGCGGATTTTGTCCCCGACCGCTTTTTCCACATTTGATTTTATCTTCTCACGCGAACTTTTTTTGCTCACTTTTTTTCGGACTTCCTCCTCAGAAAGTCCAAGTTCCTCCGATAAAATCCGGATTACTTTTTCAGGTTCTTTGAGCTGATTGTAAATAACGGAAACGGTACAGACCGTCCGGTTGCTCGCGAGAACTTTTCCGTTGCGGTCTAAAATCCTGCCTCTCGGCGCTTTGATTTTACGCTCCCGCTCCTGCACCTGTGCCGCACGCAGGGAATAATATTCCGACTTGTACACCATCAGCCAGACCAGTCTTCCGGCAAGTGCGGCAAAACATACAATCATACTAATAGAATAGATTAACAAAAGCTTTCTCTGGGAGGTTTTTACTGTTTTCAAAATGTCTCCTACGCTTTTTATTATAATCTATTCTACTAATTTGGGTTCTATTCTTCTTCCTCTTTTAAAATCAGGGAACCGTCGTCTCCCTCGATAATTCCGTTGGCATAAAACTCTGTTTCCAACTTCTGCTTTATCGCTTTTTTCTCCACACCGGCTGTTTTTTCCACACCCAGATAAGGAAGCACCTGCTTCATGATATAAGTCCATAAATCTGTATTGAATGCAGTTGCCTGCGGATTGTCTTTCGGCGTATCCATCAGCGTATAGCAGACTACCTGCGGGTTTTCGCATGGAACACAGCCTATAAATGATAATATATACTGATTGCTCAGACGCCCTTTTCCTTTTCCGGAGGTATCTACTTTTTCGGCCGTTCCGGTCTTTCCGCCCACAGTATATCCGTCAATCGCCGCCGTCGAACCGGTACCTTCCGTCACCACCGCGCGGATACACTGCTTCAGAAAATCCGAGGTGTCCCGCGTAACCGTCTGTTTTACCAGTGTCTTGGAATAATTTTTTATCACTTCGCCCTCCGGCGTGACAATCTGTTTTACGACATGGGGCTCATAATAGTTTCCCCCGTTAATAATAGAAGAAAACGCCGCCGTCATCTGAATCATATTGACGGTAAAATTCTGTCCGAACGCATTGGTCGCCAGCGTGGACGCCCCCATGTCCTCATCATAAACCAGTCCTCTGGTTTCACCCGGAAGGTCAATTCCCGTTTTTGTGCCGAAACCGAAAATTTCCTGATATTTGACAAAGTCTTTTTTCCCCAATTTTTTCCCGGCATACATCAGGTAATCATTGCAGGACTGCGCAATCGCGCCTTTTACGTCCAGTGTTCCATGACCGCCCTTGTCGTAACTGTGGCATTTGATTTTGAAAACGTCGACCTGCTGGTACCCGTCGCAGAAAAAGGTCTCGTTCTTTTTCAGTTTTCCTTCTTCCAATGCGCCCGCAATCGTAAATGCCTTTGCGGTCGAACCCGGCTCAAACGAATCTGTAATGCAGTAATTGTTCCACATTTTATTGAGCGCTTCCGACTGCTTTTTCTGGGAAAATTTTTCAATCTGGCTTTCCGTATAGTAATCGGATAAATCGTACGGTTCGTTCAGATTAAACGTAATGTCGTCTGCCATCGCAAGAATTTCTCCCGAATTCGGATCTGCTATGACGACGGCAATCCGCTTTGGTTTGTACTTTTTCATGTATTTTTTAATCGCCTTCTGAACAATCCGCTGGATATTCATATCGAGCGAAGATACTACCGTATTGCCGTCCTGCGCGTCCTTAATTACGGTTTCCATGTCATTATCTGCGCCGACATAGCCGTACTCCCTGCCGTCAACGCCTTTGAGATAATCGCCGTAACTGCTTTCTATGCCGACGTCGGCACTGTTGTCGCTGTTTGCAAACCCCAAAACTGTTGACGCCAAATCATTGTACGGATACATTCGCTTATACTTTTTTTCAAACCATACGCCTTTGGTGTTTTCTACATCTTCCCGCGCCTGTTTGTCTTTTGCATATTCATAATTCAGATATGCCTGAAAATCCTCTATTTCTTCATATTCCAGATTTTTCAAAACAACCCAATAACTGTTGTTTTTCTTTTCTTTGATCGTCGTAATCAAATCTTCCTGATTTAAGTTGAAGTATCGGGAGAGCGCTCTTGTCGTCGGCTCTAAATATTGAGTCCGGCTCATAATTACTTTGGAATCAATGACTAAATTGTACACCATAACGCTTGTCGCAAGGACATTTCCGTTCCGGTCTTTAATATCCCCTCTCTTGTACGGAATGGTCGCACTGTTAAAGCTCTGCTGCGCCAAAACCTGTATGGAATATTCGTTTCCCTTTTTTACGTTCAGGTATATAATTCTTGCGCATAACGCAAATAAAGCTAGAACAACCACACAAACGAGGACTGCTAGCTTTGTATACATGCGTCGATTAAATCTTAACTTTTTTTTCTTTCTTCTGACTTTTCTCGATTTCATAATTATTTCACAGGAATATCCCCATACTGTACCATATATCCGCTATCGCTGGAATGATAGGTGACAATCTGGTCTTCTCCCGCCTGCTTCATACCTAGTTCTTTTTTTGCCGTATTATAAATGTAATCCGTATCAATATAACTGTTGATAGAATAATTCAGCGCATCATTCTGCGACTGGACGGTGTTAATCTGGTTTTTCAGACTGGAGATGCTTGTCCTCGCTGCTGAAATACCGGACTGTACGTTTAAGTATAACACACACATAAAAATACATGCAAGAAATACCACGCCCATAAAAAAGACCGAAGTTCCATTGACCGGCAGTGCTCTCCGGTTTCTCTGGCGTTCGTGGTCAGCCTGTCCTGCTCTTTTGTGCTGCTGCGGGTGCTGTTTTTGCGGCATGGTTTTTCTGACAGTATTGCCGTCAATATATTCGTTTGTATAATTCATTCTTCTTTGATTCATGTTGCCTCCTGCTGAACCAAACAGCCCGTCCAATCTTATTTGGTACAACAGTTTAATTTCTTTTAAACTCTTTCAAATATTCTCAGCTTCGAACTTTTTGATCTCTTATTTTCTTTTATTTCCTTTTCCGTAGGAACAATCGGCTTTCGTGTAATAACCTTTCCCTTTGGTTTTTTCCCGCATACACAGACCGGAAAGTCCGGCGGACAGGTGCATGGGTTTTCGTTCTCTTTAAATTTTGTTTTTACAATTCTATCTTCCAGCGAATGGAAGGTGATAATACATATCCGTCCCTCCGGCTTCAGGCAGTCAATCATCTGGTCGATAGATTCTTCTAACACGCCAAGTTCCCTGTTTACTTCAATACGAATCGCCTGAAAAGTCCTTTTTGCAGGGTGTCCGTTTTTTTGAAATTTCATCGGGACGGCGCCTTTGATAATCCCGCTTAACTGTTCCGTCGTTTCTATCGGGTGTTTCTGTCTTTCCGCGCAGATGTGTTTTGCAATATTTTTTGCAAACCGTTCTTCTCCATAATCCCGAATTACATGAAATAATTCCGTCTCGCTGTATCTGTTGACCACATCGGCCGCCGTCGTGCCCTGTCTTGTGTCCATACGCATATCAAGAGGCGCTCCGTTTCTGTAAGAAAATCCCCGCTCCGCATTATCAAGCTGGTAGGAGGATACGCCTAAATCTAAAATGATGCCGTCAACCTTTAAGACTTCTAAATCCTTTAATATTGTCGCTATCTCGCAAAAATTGCTCCGTACTAATGTAATTTTATGCTCAAATTCACTTAAACGTTTTCTCGCCGCCTCTAATGCATCTCCGTCTTGATCTATTCCGATGAGTCGTCCTTTATCGGATAGTCTTTTGCATATTTCATAAGAATGTCCGCCACCGCCAAGCGTTCCATCGACATAGGTTCCATCAGGATTTATTTTTAAGCCTTCAATGGTTTCGTTCAGCAATACCGATACATGCCTGAAATCCATATCTACGCCTTCTTTCCAATGGTTTTTAAATGCCCTTCTCTGCCATGTAAGCTGCCAGATCGTCAATCCTTTCTTCTAAGTCGTCGCCTTCCATGTACATTGACATTCGTTCATTCCACTTATCTATATCCCAGATTTCAATCCGGTTTCCGACGCCTACCCAGACTACTTCTTTGTCCAGTGAGGCGAATCCCCTCAAAACTGACGGCATGAGAACACGTCCCAATTTATCAGTTTCAAGGTCAGATGCGCCCGCGAGGAAAAATCTATTGAAATCTCTGACTTTCCTGTCCGTAAATGGCAAACTGCTCAATTTTTCTTCCAATGTTTCCCAAGCTTCTTTTGAGTACGCAAAAAGACAGCCGTCCAAGCCTCTGGTCACAACGACATTCGTGCCCAGTTCTTCACGAAACTTCGCAGGAACAATGGTTCTGCCCTTTGTATCCATTTTTTGCGTATGCTCTCCTGTAAACATTGTTTTTTCCTTATTTAACGTACAAAAATCAGTTCGCGCTTCTGATTTTGATTAAATTTTGCATCAATCTTTCCACTTTTTACCACTAATTGACACTAATTTACCACTTATATGCAAATTCTATACCATTTATCTGATAATTGCAACCCCTATTTTGAAAAAATTTTTTTAATTTTCCCCTGATTTATTCAGAAAGAACAGCCTTTACAGCAAAGCACCCTTTTGACGCCTGAAACTTATGGCATAAAAAAAGAGGTTCTGTCCTGCCGCCACCGCGACGCATGAACAAAACCTCTGTCGTTTTACGTTTTTGATTTTATTTTTTATTTTCTTGCTGCTTTATAGCGCATTACACCCCACGCAATCGCTGCCGCCGTCAGCAGAAAAATGGATAATGCCTGAGATACCGGCCAGCCTGTCAGTGGCATGATAAGCTGGTCTGTACGAAATCCCTCTATAATGGCTCTCCCAAGTCCATAGCCCATCAGATACCACAGCATGACTTCTCCTTCAAATTTTTTCTTCCTGCGGAAAACTAAAAGCAGGATTAAGAGCGCCAAATTCCACAGTGATTCATATAAAAAAGTCGGCTGCACCTGAATATACCCAAGCTGCTCCATCGTCTTTCCGGTCATTTCTTTCATTCCGTTCTCCACTGCCTGCGGTACCTGATAAGTGTGATAATACTGGTCACAGCAGATGCGCATTGCAAGCGGATTACTGTCCGGCGTCACCCCGCCAAACGCTTCCCTGTTAAAAAAGTTGCCCCAGCGTCCGATAATCTGTCCGAGAACCAGTCCCAAAACTCCGGTATCACAGAAAGTCAAAAAGGACAGTTTTTTTATTCTCGTATAAACCAAGCAAACAATTACCGCCATAATAATCGCGCCGTAAATTGCCATGCCTCCGTTTCTGATATTGAAAATTTCCAGAAGATTATCCTTATAATATTCCCACGAAAAAGCAACGTAATACAGTCTGGCTCCGACGATACTGAAGATAATTGCATAAATCGCAAAATCCAGATAATTGTTCGGATTTTGTCCTGTCCGCTTTGCTTCATAGCAGGCAAGCATAATGCCGCAAACCATTCCGGTTGCAATAATGAGCCCGTAAAAGGCAATGTCAAATCCGAACACGCTGAAGGATTTCGGAAGATTTTCAATACTAATATGAAGATTTGGAAATTGAATTGATGTTAAAACCATTGCGCGCCTCCTGTTTTTCATTCCGTTTTATTATGTTTCTTTATTGTACCTGTTATTATTTGCAAAATCAACAGAAACAACGTATGGCTTTTTCCGCTGTCAATGTATATCTTCTTTCGCCGTCGCCGTATGGCTTTTTCCGCTGCCAATGTATATCTTCTTTCGCTGTCAACGTATGGCTTTCCCCGCTGCCATCAACGGATTTCCTTCGGGAAAAAGATAGACTTTCCCCTGTTTTTATTCTATAATATAACCTTGAATGAACAAACAAAGGAGAGATGATTGAACTATGAAACTTGGCATTGTTGGTCTGCCCAACGTGGGCAAAAGCACACTTTTTAATTCTTTAACAAAGGCAGGCGCCGAATCCGCAAATTACCCTTTCTGTACTATTGATCCGAATATCGGCGTTGTTCCGGTGCCGGACGAGCGGCTGGACAGACTTACCGAACTGTACCATTCCAGAAAAACGATTCCGGCAGTCATCGAATTTGTGGATATTGCAGGGCTGGTCAAAGGAGCTTCCAAAGGAGAGGGACTTGGCAATCAGTTTCTTGCCAACATTCGCGAGGTGGACGCCATTGTTCATGTGGTACGCTGTTTTGAAAACAGCAACATTATTCATGTAGACGGCAGCATTGATCCGCTCAGGGATATTGAAACCATCAATCTGGAACTGATTTTTTCCGATATTGAAATCTTAGAGCGCCGGATTGCGAAAACAACCCGCGGCGCCAGAAATGATAAAACGCTTGCAAAAGAACTCGCTTTTCAGGAAAAAGTGAAAAAGTTTTTGGAGGACGGTAATCTGGCAATTAAGCTGGAAGTTGAAGATGAAGACGAGCAGGCATGGCTTTCCGAATATAATCTGCTTACGGCAAAACCGGTGATTTTTGCCGCAAATGTTTCCGAAGATGATTTGGCCGATGACGGGGCTTCCAACAGTTATGTTTCGTCTGTCCGCAACTTCGCCGCCGAAAACAACAGCGAGGTATTTGTTATCAGCGCTGAAATCGAGCAGGAAATTGCCGAGCTGGAAGATGAGGAAAAAGCGATGTTTCTCGAAGATTTAGGAATTCAGGAATCCGGTCTTTACAAACTCATCAGAGCAAGTTACTCCCTTTTAGGACTGATCAGTTTTCTGACCTCCGGCGAAGACGAAACGAGAGCATGGACTATTCAGGTTGGCACAAAGGCGCCCCAGGCAGCCGGCAAAATTCATACGGATTTTGAACGCGGCTTTATCTGCGCCGAGGTCGTAAAATACACAGACCTCATCTCCTGCGGTTCCCTTTCCAAAGCAAAAGAAAAAGGACTGGTCGGACTTCAGGGAAAAGATTATGTCGTACAGGACGGCGACGTCATCACCTTCCGCTTCAACGTGTAAAAACTTTGAGTCATGCTAAAATAAAAAAATCGGCCTTACAGCAGGCTTGCCTGCTAAGATGGCTGATTTTTTTTATTTTAATACGACGAATGTCGTACATGAGGTGGATACGCAGTATACACCGAATGGCATGACTCTTTTTATTTCAATACCTCAAATGTCGTACATGAGGTGGATACGCAGTATACACCGAATGGCATGACTCCTTTTATTTTGATACCTCAAATGTCGTACATGAGGTGGATACGCAGTATACACCGAATGGCATGACTCCTTTTATTTTGATACCTCAA